>CALZGZ010000140.1 GCA_945787105.1 uncultured Gammaproteobacteria bacterium | reverse complement strand
ATGCGGTGATCGTGGTGCAACAAGCCGAGATCGGACAAGATATTGTGCCAATCATGCACGCCCGGCATGTCCTGGCCGGTGACGCCGCCAAGCAACATCAGCTGCCCCGCGCGTGCATCGTTCACGTAGGGCGCCACATCCATCATGCTTTGTGCGAACCACCAAAGACCCAGGGAGGCGCCGAAGTTGTCTTGGTTCTGCCAGATTAGCGCGATGATCACGGTCAGCGGCATTAATAACTGGCCGAGGGTCCCGCCGAGGATCGTCATAAATTCTCCGAATGGCCGAAAGATCCAATGCCCGGCCTCGTGAAACACCAGATTGACGTTGTGCATGAACGAGGCGCCGATGGCGTTGGTCGCGTACGACATCTGGATGAACTGCCAACCCCAGACCACGAACACGACGTATAGCAGCACGCGGCCATAAAAAACCATGGGGTCGATACTCGACGGCACGTAAAGTAACGTTGCCTTCAGCCGCCGAACGATCGAGTCGGTTGATTCCTGTTCACGAGACGCTGTGGTTTCGGGGCGAAACCGGGTTCTCATCCACTTGGAAAAAATCAGCCCGCAGCCAGGGCACACATCGGCCGAACCCTGGTCCGTGGGCTGACGTCGGTAATCGCATTCCGGACAGGTCTTGTACATATCCTTAATTGTAGTCAACCCTGTCACTGTCCCCGAGCCACGCTCCCCGCCCCCCGCACTCCTCTCAGCGGCGGGGTTGATTCAAATTACATACCACGCCTTGACACGCTAGAATATGCGTATGGACGACGACGCTGTGGAAATATTGAATGGCAGTGCCAAGAAAACTTCGGATTATTAACCGCCACTGACTAAGCTACATTGCAGCCAGCGCCAACAACATCACCTGCTTGTGTAGATATCCTGATTGAGTACGTACTGGGTTATCGCCGCCTGTTCGTGCTGACCGGCGCCGGGTGCAGCACCGCTTCCGGCATCCCCGACTATCGCGACCAGCAGGGCCGCTGGAAGCATCGGCAACCGGTGATGTATCAAGATTTTGTGCGCAGCGAAGCCATCCGCCAGCGTTATTGGGCGCGCAGCCTCTTGGGTTGGCCGCATATCGACCGTGCCCGACCCAATGCCGCCCACCACGCGCTCGCTAATCTGGAAGCCGGTGGCCACATTCACCAACTTGTGACCCAGAATGTCGATGGCCTGCATCAACAGGCCGGTAGCCGGCGGGTGACTGACCTGCATGGCCGCCTGGACGCGATCGAATGTCTGGATTGTCGGCAAACCATCTCGCGGTCGTTGTTTCAATTCGTCTTGCAGGAACTCAACCCGGAGTTACGTGCCCGCACCGCGGCCACTGCCCCAGACGGCGACGCCAATGTGGATGACCTCGAGTTTGGTGCAGTGCGGGTGCCCGATTGTCGGCAGTGCAGCGGGGTACTCAAACCGACGGTGACCTTCTTTGGGGAAGCGGTGCCGAGGGCCCGGGTAGCGCATGCTTATCGATGCCTGGAAGAGTGCGACGCCGTGTTGGTGGTGGGTTCATCACTGATGGTATTTTCCGGTTACCGCTTCTGCCGCGCGGCGAGTGAGCAAGGCAAACCGATCGCCGCGATTAACCTCGGGCGTACCCGTGCGGATGCCGAGTTGACCTTGAAGTTCAATGACGACTGTGGCCGCGTATTGACGGCCCTGGTCGCACGTCTTAACGGCTAAGGTTCGCGCAGCAACTGTTGGAGATAATAGTTCAAACCCACGAGCGCCGGTGTGTCGGCGGTGATCAAGAACACCGGAATGTCGCTCAAGTATTCTTCGAAACGGCCTTTGCACTCGAAGCGTTGCCGGAATCCCGACTGCACCAATTGCGCACGCAATTTGGGCAAGATCCCCCCGCCCAAGTAGATGCCGCCCCGTGCCCCCAACGTCAACGCAAGGTTACCGGCTACCGTGCCCAGCAATGCGAAGAACAGGTCCAGTACGTCCTTGGCTTGCGGTTCGCCGTTGATGGCCATTTGCGATATCTCAGCAGCGGTTAACTCGCAATGTTCACGGTCGGTCACAGTCTCGTAGAGGGTCACCAGCCCCGGACCCGACAACACCCGTTCCGCGGATACGTGGCCGTACTGACGGCGCAGTTGATCGATGATCTGGGCCTCACGTGCATTCACCGCCGGTAAGGTGACATGACCGCCTTCACTACTGATCGGCACCCAACGGCCGCCAAAAACAGCCAGTCCCGCGACCCCAAGGCCGGTCCCCGGGCCGAGCACGCCGATAGTCGCTCCGGTCACCGGGACCGTTCCTCCGATCTGCACACGATCGTCGGCACTTAGTTGGGGAATGGCAAACGCGAGTGCGGCGAAGTCGTTGATGAGGTTCGCACGATCCACACCGAAGTGCGATATTAGTTGCGTCGAGTCAATGGTCCAGGCGAGGTTGGTCAACTGCGCTACCCCGCCGTGAATCGGAGCGGCGACCGCTACTGTGATGCTGACGGGCCGGGCATGTCCTATCTCAGAAAGGTACTGCTCAAACAATGCGATCAGATCGTCAAAGTCCTGATTCTCATAAGTCCGCACGTGTTGCGCAGTGGATTGTTCGCCACCAAGACCACATCGTGTATGGGTGCCTCCGACATCGGCCAGCAAATGTGGTGTCATTTCCTGGTATCTTGCAGCTGCTGTACGAAGTTCTCGCGCCACGCGCGAATATCATGACGCCGAATCACGTCCATCATCGTCGTATGCCGTTCCTTACGTTCCGCCAACGGCATATTGAGAGCGGTCTGCAATGCTTCGGCGACACCATCCACATCGAAGGGATTCACCAACAGCGCAGCATCCAGTTCGCGCGCGGCGCCGGCCAGAGAGGAAAGAATCAAAACGCCGGGCGCGGCGGGATTCTGGGCGGCGACGTATTCCTTGGCAACCAAATTCATTCCGTCCCGCAGCGGGGTGACCAGACCGACTTGGGAGATGCGCAAAAATCCTATTAAAGTTGTCCGCCCGAAACTCTGGTTCAAATAGCGGATCGGCATCCAGTCAAACTCCGCGAAACGGCCGTTCATGCGGCCCGCGGCTTCTTCGAGCTGCCGCTGAATCTCACCGTAGAACCTGACTTGCTCGCGTGACTGCGGAGCGATCTGGAGAAACACCGCCTTGCCGAGGTTCTCCGGATATTTTTCCAGGAAAAGCTCGTAGGCCTGCAAACGGTTGCTCAGACCCTTGCTGTAATCCAACCGATCCACGCCAATGATCAGCGGTCTTCTCGCGAGGCTCTTGATCAAGCGTTCACGGGTGCGGGTATGCAGCGATTTTCTTGCCGCATTCTTAATGCTGGACATATCAATGCCGATGGGAAACACACCGGCACGGGACTTCTTGCCGGCGACTTCCAGCTGGTGGTCATCGACTAGCGTCGCCCCGAGGTCATTGGTGACGCAATTTCGAAAAGCGAGCAAATCGTCCCCCGTCTGAAAACCAACCAAGTCGTAATGACATAGGCCACGAAGAACACGCGTGTGCCGCGGCATGCTGCGCAACAGGCCGTAGGCAGGGAAGGGGATATGCAGAAAAAAGCCCATCGGGTTGGTGACCCCGGCAGCGTGTAGCTCTTGGGCGAGCAGCATCAAATGGTAATCGTGAACCCAGATCAAATCGTCAGGCTTTAACAACGGGACCACCTTTTGGGCGAACAGCTGGTTGACTCTTTGATACGCTCGCCAATGATCGCGCTGAAAGTCCATAAACTGGGGGAGGTAGTGAAACAACGGCCACAACACACCGTTACAAAAACCGTTGTAGTATTCGTCATGTTCCCGTTGCTGCAAGTCAATCGTGACGTAAGTGATGTTACCTTGAGTTACCTTGACCGGTTTAATACGGCGGGCCTTAGTCACCTCACCGCTCCATCCGAACCACAGTCCACCATACTGTTTCAACGCCGCCAACACGCCGATGGCGAGTCCACCGGCTGGCAGTCGCCCGCCCTTGGGAATGGCCACCCGGTTGGAAACCACTACCAAACGCCTCAAAACGCGTCCCTCCACGACTTACTCAGTCGGGTGGCGGCGTTGATGATACCGACCATGCTGTAGGTCTGCGGGATGTTCCCCCACAACTCCCCATTTTTCGGATCGATGTCTTCCGATAGCAGGCCGGAGGGATTGCGGTGGGCGAGCATATTTTCGAATAACTCACGTGCTTCTTGTTCGCGTCCGAGGTTACATAACGCCTCGATATACCAGAACGTGCAGATGTTGAAGGCGTTCTCCGGTTCACCGAAATCGTCGGCGCTGGCATAGCGAAATAGATGATCGCCGCGCCGCAATTTTCGTTCCATTGCCGCGACCGTGCTTTGGTAACGCGGGTCATCGGCGGCGAGAAAGCCGAGTTCATGCATCTGCAGCAGGCTGGCATCCATCTGGGCCTCGCCGAAGCTCGCGGTAAAAGCCTTCTGCTCCGGATCCCAACCCTTGGTCTCGATGACCTGGCGGATGGCGTTTGCGTGCTTATTCCAAAAGCGTGCGCGGTCATTCAGGTTCAGCCTAACGGCGATGCGGGCCAAACGGTCGCAGGCGGCCCAGCACATGAGACTGGAGAAGGTGTGAACGCTCTCGCGGCCACGGTATTCCCATAACCCGGCATCCGGCTCGTCATACCTTAGCGCCGCGAGTTTGCCGATTTGTTCCATGCGCTCGAATAGATAACGGTCGCCGACCTGACTGAGGCGGGTGTCAAAAAACGCCTGAGTTGCCGCCAGCACCACCGCGCCATATACATCATTCTGCTGTTGAACATACGCCTGGTTGCCGACCCGTACCGGTCCCATGCCACGATAACCGGGCAGGTGTTCGATGACCCGCTCGGAAAGATTGGACCGACCGCTAATGCCGTAGACCGGCTGTAAGTCCCCACCGTCCGCCTTAGCGGCGATGTCGATGATGTAGCGCAGAAACTCTTCCATAGTGCGGGTGGCCCCCACGCGGTTGAGGGCCTGGATGGTATAGTACGCATCGCGCAGCCAGCAGAAACGGTAATCCCAGTTACGTCCGCTATTCGCCGCCTCAGGGATCGAGGTCGTCAACGCTGCCACGACCGAGCCGGTGTCTTCGAAGGTACAAAGCTTGAGTGCGATGGCGGCGCGAATCACCGCCTCCTGCCATTCGAAGGGAATGGAAAGGCTTTGCACCCATCCCTGCCAATAGCGCTTGGTCTCGTCAAAGAATCGCAGGCCTACCTTATCGATGGAATCGGAGACCGATTCGTCGGGTCCGAACATCAGGGTTAGGGGGTCCTCCAGCACAAACGGATTCTCCTCCAGGATATGACTGAGCGACGCGTTAGTAGTGAGACGCATGATGTGTTCCGTTCCCACGAAGCGGATGTGATTACTGCCGAAGGTTCGTTCGCAAGCCTTGTCGCCGTAATTACAAGTCGCGCGCAAGCGGATACGGATCCGAGGTTTGCCGCTGATCGATTCCACGCGGCGTACCAGCATCACCGGCCGGAAGTGTCGTCCATAGTGCAAAAACCGGGGGGCAAAATCATGGATACACACCGTACCACCGCGCGTATCGTGGAGTATAGTTTCCACGATGGCGGTGTTGTGCAAGTAGCGTTGTTCACTGTGTGACAAATCCTCAATCACGATGTCAAAAAAACTTGTCTCGGGTTCGTCATTACCGGACAACAGCGCCGAGAAGATTGGGTCGCCGTCAAAGCGCGGGACGCAAAACCACACCATACGGCCTTTGGGTTCCAGCAGCGCAGCAATTTGGCAATTGCCGATCACGGCAAGATCCAACTCGTTCACTTATGTTTCCCCTTACCGCCAGTGATGATTGTTATAGTGCTCGAGCCAACTCAACACCGCCCCGACATCCGATATGCAATATTGCGCGGCGCTGGTGTTTGTGTCTCCGACTCGGATCGAGTAGCCGTGCATGCGGTTGACCATCTGAAAACCGTCTTCGTCGGTAATGTCGTCGCCGATGAACACCGGTGTGCGTCCATGAAATGGAGGCTCGTCCATGAATTCTTCCACGGCGTCACCTTTATGACGGCCGGATGGTTTGAGTTCCACAACCATCTTACCACTCTTCAATTCGAAATCTTCGCCAAGCCGGCACAATACCGCACGCATCGTTGCCTGCGCAGCCGATTCGAGTGTTGGGGCGTTACGATAGTGCAACGCCACGGTGGTGCCCTTGTCTTCGAGTAAGGTACCCGGATTCAGTTTAGTGAATTCCCGTAATTCGTGTATTGCCTCATTGAGCGGCGATTCGGT
>CALZGZ010000139.1 GCA_945787105.1 uncultured Gammaproteobacteria bacterium | reverse complement strand
CTGTTTACCAGCGCGTTCTTGGCGCTGACGGCGTTCGCTATCCAGATTTTATTGTTACAAGGACAACGCCTGTTGTTGGACACTGCGCCGATCATTCTGGTCATCGCGCTCGCATATCTGTTCCAACTGCTGGCGCGGCTGGATCAGCAGTCCGTTCGCCTGTGGTGGCAAAAATTGGAACTTATCAAGAAGGAACAACTTATCACCAACATCGTCGGCAACAGCCTGGATGCGATACTGACCATCAACGAGGATGGCGCGATCGAGTCGATGAACCCCGCCGCCGAGGACATGTTTCACTGCACACGCGCAGCTTTTGTTGGCCGATCGATCAACACCTTCATCCCGCAGCTGGTGGACGAGCAGGACACCGGGATCCACTGGAACGAGGGCCTCATCAGCGGTCAGGTGCATGAACTGACCGCGCGCACCTCGGCCGGTGACGTGTTTCCGATCGATCTAGCGATGAGCCGCATGGAGGTAGAGGGCAACCCGTTGATCACCGCCATTGTTCGCGACATCAGTGTGCGCAAGGAACAGGAGGCCCAGCTTCGCTACAGGGCAACCCACGACAGCTTGACCGATCTACCCAACCGCGACCTGCTGGCAAGCCGGATCACAGAAGCCATACACCAGACCCCCGAACAAACCGCGGCGCTGTTGATGCTGGATCTCAATCAGTTAAAGGAAATCAACGATACACTGGGGCATGACATCGGTGATGTCGTCCTCAAACAGGTCGGGGCGCGCTTCGCCTCTGCGGTACCCGATAACGCGACGCTCGCCAGGATCGGTGGCGATGAGTTCGCGGTGTTCGTGCAGACCGATCACAAAGCGGCGGTCGATTTGGCGCAGCGCCTGCTGGACAGCCTGAAGCAGCCGTTTTACGCCAAGGGCATCGCACTGCGGACGGCGGTGAGTATCGGCATTGCCTATTATCCCGAGCACGGTGAACGTCCGAATCTGCTGTTGCAGCACGCCGATGTCGCTATGTACGTGGCCAAGCGCTCCAGCGCCGGTTACGAAACCTACGATCCGGCATTGGATCACAATACCCTACGGCGCCTGAAACTGGCTGGGAAGTTGCGGTCGGCCATCGAGCACGGCTGCTTCATCATGTATTATCAACCGATCATTCGTCTGGACGGCCACCCCAAGCTTGGCGTCGAGGGGCTGGTTCGCTGGCAAGACCCGGAATTCGGGTTGGTGATGCCGGATGAGTTCATCGAACTCGCGGAGACATCCGATTTAATCGGGTCATTGACGGATTGGACTCTGAACCAGAGCCTGGCGCAGTGCGTAGGCTGGAGACACAGCGGTCATGACGCGGTCGTTGCCGTCAACATCTCGGCGCGCCTCATGCAGGACGCGGGGTTCCCCGAGGCCCTCGCGAAAAACCTCGACAAGCACGGCGCCGATCCCGACTGGCTCACCGTGGAAATCACCGAAAACGCATTTATGAGCGATCCAGAGCGTGCACGCCAGACAACCGCGCAAATCAACCGGCTCGGGATGCAACTGGCGATCGACGATTTTGGAACAGGATATTCTTCGTTTGCCTACTTAAAGAACCTGCCGGTGCACGAACTCAAGATTGACAAGTCCTTCATTTTCGACATGAGCAGCAGTCAGAAAGACGAGTTCATCGTCGATTCAATCATCACCTTGGCCCATGGCCTAGACCTGCAGGTGGTGGCCGAGGGCGTCGAGACCGAAGAAACCTATCGACAACTCCTGGACATGGGCTGTGACTTGGCCCAAGGTTATTGGATCTCGCGCCCGGTTGCAGCCGATGACGTGATCCCTTGGTGGAAAAAATGGCATGGGCGGCAGTTAAATCTCCCCGCTGAGGCGCCGGTAAGAGCGCACATGGGCGGCAGTTAAAGGAGATCGGCGCACGGAGTGGGGTGTGTATAAAGAACTGAGAGTCATGTGCGGACGGCACTGTTGGCCCCGGTCATCGATCTCCACCATCATGGGCGCCGCGAAATCGGGCCGCTGAGAACCCATACCGTGACTGACGACGATGGCGCGTTCCTTTGAGTGCGTGCGATTTTTAGTGTAACGGTTTCCCGCCCATCCCGTTAAAACGGCGGTTTGCCGGCGCCGTGTTCATAACGTCAGGACTCCCTGGTGTGTATTGGACAGTTACCCAAGCTGCTGATCCGTGATGGATATCTGGTTGATTCGGGAGGCGATGAGACGACACTTCTGGGCCCGCGGCATTTTCTTTATTTGCGCTTCCCTTTCGCTCGCTGAACTGCGGGTATGCCCAGTTTCGAGATATACGATCCGCCGCGGTTTACGGCCACGGAAGTACTTGGCACCGCGTTGATTAGCGTGTTGCGACAGGCGTGCTTGGATGTTGGTGGTGATGCCCGTATACAGCGAGTCATCCGTGCACAGTATTATGTATACGCACCAACTCATCGTTTCACCCATGTCCGTCGCCCTGGCCGATACGCAATCATTATGCGCCGTCGCCAGCCGTGGCGGACTTGGCCGCGGTCACGACCGGATAGCCTTCCTGCTCCCAAGCGTTCATTCCCCCGCTCAATATGCGCGGTTGCGTGAAACCAAAGCGCCTCAATATGCGCACCGCAAACGCCGCGCGTGAGTCGGTTTGGCATATGGTGATGACGGCCTGGTCGCGCCGATCCCGAAGAAACTCGTCGTCGGCCAGCCGATCCTTGAGCTGTGCCAGCGGCGCGTTAATCGCCCCCGGTATATGCCCCGGTTGCGCTGCAAATTCGTGGGGAGAACGAACATCGAGCAGCACCAACGGTTGATCCCGATCCATCTCATGCTTGACCTGGGGCGCCGATACGAAGGCGCCAAACCCGGCAATGAGGCGCGGCAACAGGCGGATCGCGCCATAGATCAGAAATACGGCAACGACGATGACGTATTCATAACCGGATAACATCTGAAAACTTGCTAACTCCAAAAACAATCGTTACCGCGTACCGCTCCATTCAAGTTGCCATCCTGAAGCCGTAAGCGGCTGCCTGTCCGGCGGTGTAGTTCCCCTGCTGCGCGGGGACAAGCCCAGGACAGGATCTTATCGTCTCGAACTTACCGCCTTTTTAGCACGTCATCCTGAGGCGCTTTTTGCCGAAGGCTCTCACCCAGGTCAAACTGCCACCATTGAACACGGTAAGATCCTTCAGCCGCAAGCGGCTTCAGGATGACAATATTAGAACCCGGTGCTGAGCGCAGCCACAGGAAAGAATCTGCCCCGGGTGAATTCGTTGCCAAAATCAAGCATGATGAGATTACCCATTGCACCCGGAATGACATTGCATACCAGTAAAAACACCCAGGTTGAAATTACAACGTGATATTGGAAAGTTTGTCACCAGAATATTTTAAGAATCTTCCTGAGTCACGCGTTTGATGATGTAGCCACCGGACTTCTCATCGTATTCCAGTTCCAGCAGCTTGCGCTGTTGTGCGTCCTCCAACAATTTTCCAAACGTGCGAAAGCCATGATAGGTCTCATTGAATCCGGGTTTGCGCCGCTTGATGGTTTGCTTGACGAATGAGCCCCAGATCTTCTCCTCGGCGCCGCGTTCTTCGAACAAATGATCGATGGTCTCCAGGACCAATTCCATTGCCTCTTGTTTTCTGTCTTCTTCTCCTTTCGTACTGCGCTTGCGAACCGCCGTAGTCTTGCCGGTCTTTTTCTTTTTTTTCTTGCGATGCTTCTCCGATTCACGCGCCAGGTCGTCATAATAAATAAATTCGTCACAGTTTGCGATGAGCAGATCGGAGGTGGATTCTTTTACCCCGACACCAATTACCACCTTGTTATTTTCGCGTAGCTTACTGACCAACGCCGAAAAATCCGAGTCGCCACTAATAATGACAAAGGTATCGACGTGGGACTTGGTGTAGCAAAGGTCGAGGGCATCAACGACCATCCTGATGTCCGCGGAATTCTTGCCCGACTGACGCACGTGGGGGATATCGATCAACTCAAATGAAGCCTCGTGCATGGCAACTTTGAACTCCTTGTAGCGGATCCAGTCGCAATACGCTTTTTTAACGACAATGCTGCCCTTGAGCAGCAACCGTTCCAGCACCAGTTGCATGTCGAACTTGTCGTACTTGGCATCCCGCACGCCAAGCGCGACGTTTTCGAAGTCGCAATACAGCGCCATATTTTGAATGTTGGTCTTTGTAGTCATAAGTGCCTCGGCCGACAACGAGTAGCAAGTATACACACCCCGGGTCGGTGAGCGGCATCATTCCCGGGCTGCCCACATGTAGTCATCAAGACGGCCCCGCCGGAGTCAGTCGTCATCCTCGCCCTCTTCCGGCTGTGGGAGTTCCAACGAGGGAATACTCTCAATCGAACTGCCGGCAATGCCTTTGATCGAGCCGTACATATCGATGGTATTGTTGATGATCTTCTCGATCTGTTTTTCCCGCGTTTTCCAGAGCCTCTGCATCGCGTTCTTCTCACGATCCAGCTCAATTCGCAATTCGGAGAATCCATCCACGATTGCCTCCACACGCTGCTTGAATTCGACGCCGGTCAAGTAGCCATAGATCAATTCCATCTTGTCACCCTTGTTCTCCTGGGCCACTTTCACTGACTGTGTGCGCAACAACATTTCTCGTAACACAAATGCCAGGCTCTTGACCTCGTGAAAGCTGCAAATCCAGACCCCCATCTTTTCGCCAAAGCGGCTCATGCCACTTGGCATCGCCTCGGTCACGATCACGGCAAGTTCCGCGCCCTGATCGACTTGGTCCGCTTTTAACTTACTAATCCAGTCGTTGCTGAATGCCTTTGTGCGTTTGCTCTCAAAGATGATCTTGCCGCATTCTCGTTGCAGTGGGTCAATCACCGTCTGGATGACGTCCGCGCCCCGAACACCCTTGGGGACCTGTGCAATCTGATCAAAGGGAAAATGTATTTTGAGGAAATCCTCCAAGGCGAGTTCTTGAACCTCGCCTTGCATCTGCATTGACCCTTGTTCGGACCTGCGCTTCATCTCCTCAATCAGTTTTCTTTGATCTTGGAGTTTTTTCTCATATTCTTTGAAGCGCAACTCACTTTTTTCCGTTTCCGCCATTCGGACTTTGGCTTCGATCACCGACTGCTTCTCAAATAGTCGCTTGTCGATCTCGATCTGCATACGCTCCTGTTCTTCCTTGAGCTGGTTTTCCCGCTTCAACAATTCGACTTCCATCTTCTGCAACTTCAAATTTTCTTCGCGCCGCGCCTTGTTTTCCGCTTCGAGCGCCATTAATCGTTGTGCAACACCCTGTTCCGCCTTGACACGCGCCATTTCCAGTAACTGTTTCTTTTCCTCTTCAACCTTGTGTTTAATCAGCTGATCCTGATCCAGTACCAGCTTGGCTAATTTTTGCTTTTCTTGTTCGAGTGCCGCTCGTTGTTGATTGAGTATTTCGGCCTGCCGCGCGGCCTTTTGCTGATAATCTTGCTCGAGTTTCGCCAACAACTGCTTTTCCAATGCCTCCTCGGCATAAAAGCAATGACCGCAATTGGGACAGGTAATCTGTGTTTTCGGGTTGCTCATCTGCCTGCTCCATCGCGAGGTGCTTCCGTGTGACTCGCGAAGCGTGTTCAAATTCAATCCGACAACCGTCGCATGCTACGTCATTTCGGCGCCGATACGGAAATGTAAATTCTGTACTAAGCGCGTATCCCCACCGGCCGAGCATGGCGGGAACCAATAATCTCACGCATGGCGTTGGGGACACTGTTGAGTTTTGCTAGAACCCGGCGCTAGCAACATCAATCACCGGGTATCGTCGCGGCAATCGCATGAAATTTATGTAATCTTGCATGTTATCAAGGAGCCTCGCGGAATCAAGCGTAATTCTGTGGTACACTGTCGCTTTAACGTAGCGTGCCGTATTGTCTTGTTTCATTCTCTTGACTGATATCCGGGATTCGGATCACGATCGCTAAGTTTGCATCCTCCCTACTTGCCCGGCGATAAGCGCTGCTACCATTGTTTTACGAACGGCTCAAAACGCGACCTCATCATCCATAATTCAGGACACGACTTCATGACTCAACCAGCATCCAATGACGCACTCGGGGATTCCCAGGATAAAGACGTACAGGAATATGCATTGCGTTGCACCGTGATATCAGTTGAAAAGTCAGACGGCCCCGGCGGCGCGGACGGCAATGATTGGTACCGATATGTCATCGACAGCCCGGGATCGCCGATTACCGGATATCGCCGCGGCATCAAGAGCGACATCCTCGAATATCTGAACGAATGTACGAGTAAACTCGAGGAACGCATGAACACTCGTAAATCCGCACGTAGCGCCGGCCGTAAACCGGCTCGGACCCAGACTTCCGGTTAGCAACGGCAACTGTTCGCGGTCACAGGTGTGTGACCTGTCAATTCTCCTCACTTGCGCCGTAGCAAGGTCTCGATGGTCCGTAACGGTTGGCCATCACGAATCCGTGAATACTTGAGTTGCAACCCGTCGGCAACGAGCGTTCTATCGTAGACCTGCAACTCATAACCACCATCATCACGGACCAATAGTGCGAACAAGGTCAGGGTGTCTCCCGTGATCCGTGACCAGACATATGGATCTCCCTTCATCGGATCAAGCGGCACCTTGCCGCCGAAAACATTGGTCTTCATTGCCGCGGCAAACACGTTGCTGCGTTTTGTGGGTAAGAAGTCTATTGTATATTCTTTGGCCTTGAGCTTTTTGTTTGGCTTGCGGGTGGTAGACTTCCATTTGATATTAAATCCCGTTTTCGTTTTCGAGATTTTCACACCGAGGTCGCGTTCGACTGCTATATCTCCGTCAATAAACTTGACGCGACCTTCGTACTCACCAATAAACGGTTCGATGATATCGCCGGGTTTGGCGATCAAGGGTTGAAATAGAAGTGCTGAAAAAAGCAGCACCAAAACCGATCGCTTGGCAGAAATCGTTTGCTTATACATCATCGTTTTTTGACTGTCACCGAACAGAAACGAAGTCCAAAGAAAGACGGAACCAGGGCATGGCTTTCCCACTGACAAAAATCTTTTGTGGGCAAAGACCAAGGGGCCAATCCCGCGCCGTTGGTTAACCGCGACAAATGCAACAGATTGAAATCCTTCGACCCGATGCATCTATCGATAACATTGATTTTATTCGCTTGCGCCGAGTTCATGTCTGCGGTCTCCCTATGCGGTGCTGTCGGCCTATGGCTAATAATTGAAAGGCTCAAACCGGTAACAACCCTAATTGGATCAACCGTGAGAATTGAATAACAATCTAGACCGTTCGATCGATGATTAGATCACAGATACCGGAGCATTTGGAGACATAGTTAGGTACTACTGATATCCGGCGATCACAGAGTCTGATCCTGTATCGAGCGTAGGCATGGTGCATCGAGGTCAGGCGCGGTGACTGCCTTGCAGTACCGCACCATTCGGTAACTCCAGGCGGCAGCAGCCGATCGGCATCAGGGCGATGCGGGTCACTTAAAGCTTGCGCCACGGGGGCAGTTAGGGACGATGAATATTTACTAGTCACCGTCGGATCGTCGGTTTTTGCGGGAACGCCGGTCTTGACCTGACCGCCTGTCCGCTCCCGACCGGCGATTCAGGTCCACAGCATTGGTTTGCCTGCGCCGATCGCCACGCGAACGCCTATCGCTGGTTGTGCGCCGATCGCTTTTACGTCGTTCTGGCCCGCGAGGTGTTGATCCCATAGTTAATTAGCCTGTTTTGTTGGATCCGCCGTGGCGCAAGTTTATAAAGTCAACCAACGTCCCTCAAGCGAAGGCGCGAGAATAACAATATTGAGAACCTCTGCTCCGAGGTCGGCCGACCGGTTTGCCGACTGCGGACCCGACGCGACAGATCGACAACCCACGGCAGGACGCGTGCCATTATCCGCTATCACTAACAGCGCAGTTGCCGGATGGGCGGTGTCAGGCACGCGCCATATGGCCTGAGGTGACACTATTTGTCACGCGGTTGCCGGGCGACGGTACTGCGACTCACCGGTCGGCGCCACCATGAGTTTTAAGCATCTGATTTAAAAGCAGATTGTATCCCTGCGTTGGCGCGTTTCAGGGCGTCGCTGCCCTATAACATGGCATACATTTTGCTTCATCTATCACTGTAACTGGGGAAAGGTGTTCGACAATGAAACACGTACTGATCGGCTTATTGCTGTGGATCAGTCAAAACTCCGCGTTTCAAACGCTTCCGCAGGCGCCGCTTCCGGAACTGCAGGTGGTCCCGCAGACCGCGCTGACGCGGCTGCTCTATGCGGATAATCTGCTGGCGAGATTAACCCCCAAAGAACTACGTGAATTGGAAAGCGATGTCGCCGCGTTGTACGACAACCAGAATAACAAGATCTATGTAGCGGCCAACATTGAATTGCACTCTGCTCACGGAAATTCGGTTCTGGTGCATGAATTGGTGCATTTCTTACAATTTGCCAACGGTAAGAACGAGGAAGCGGCCTGTATCAACGCGCTCGAGGGCGACGCATACCGAATTCAGGCCAAGTACATGGAGACCCATGGATTGGTCCCGGAGTTTGACGAGTTCACAATTCGTATCCGCAGCACATGCTATCTCGATTGACTTAATTAACAAACGCTTCCCGGCGGCCCGCACGTGACCCGATATCGGTGAACGGGGTACGCTGTGCGGAGATCGCACGAACTCCGCACACCGTACCCCGCTCCCCGTTCTCCGCTCCCCGCTCCCCGCTCTCCGCTCCCCGCTCTCCGCTCTCCGCTCTCCGCTCCCCGCTCCCCGTTCTCCGTTCTCCGAGCCAACTAGACATACCGGCGCTCATCGGTCATTCTGCATCTATAATTAATTATCGTAATTTCATCCCGTGTGCCTCTGATCTCCCAAGTTGACGATGACCGAGATTTTTACAGACGATTTTACCGATAAATTACCCGCCGACGCCGTGTTGGCTGGTTACACGATCTGTGAAACGGTGCTGGCCTTCAACCGCCAGCGACTGCAGGAGACCGGCCAGTCAAGCTTGATCGAAGATCAACATGCCTATCTGAATGCGTTGGCATTGTTTGAGGTATATAGCGAAACACATCCACTCAATATCCGCTTCGAATTACCTAACCTGGGCACAGATGCGGGAAACAATTCCAAAGCGATTACGAATTTTTTCGAAAAACTCAAGGCCAATCTCAATGAACTCATTGTTCAACAGAAACTTTCCGACTTTCGGCGTAACTATGCAGACAAGTTTAACAAAACTACGTCTTACAAATTTACGGACGAAGAACGCGATCGCGTCAAAAATGCGCTGCATGAATTGCGCGTGCTCGTCGGCGATCTGGACACCCTGGCCGAGGATCAGAAGACCCGTCTAATGAATCGCTTGGGCAAAATACACGTTGACATGAATCTCACACTGTCGGATTTGGATCACATGTGGGGGTTACTCGGCGACGCGTTTGTCGTAAGTGCCAAACATGGCAAGGCGGGCAGACTGATCGTGGAACGCCTGTATCAGATTATAAATACGGTATGGCGGGTGCAGGCACGCGCAGAAGGCATCAATCCGCGAAGCGTGAATCCGGTCCGCTTGTTCCGCGACTCGTGGCCCAAGTGAACCCGAATCACTAATGAACAGACTTGACAAGCGTTATGTCCCGCCAAGCTCGCCGGCATCCCTCATCTCCGTCAATACTTTGTTCGCGATCTTGAATGCCTCGACACCGGCTGGGACGCCGCAGTAAATTGCAATCTGTATCAAGGTGTCCTGAAGCTCATCAAGTGTGAGCCCATTTTTGAACGCGCCGCGAAAATGTAACTCAAACTCCGGACCGCGGTTTAACGCCGCCAACATCCCAAGATTTAACAAACTACGTTGCTTGCGACTCAATCCGTCACGATCCCAACAAAAACCCCAACAATATTCGGTCACCAGATGTTGAAAATCGCGGTTGAAATCATCGGCTTGATCCAGCGCCTTTGTTACGCGTTCCTCACCCAGGACCTCGGTACGAATCTTTCGGCCGATATTAAATAGTTCCGTCGACATATTTTATCCTCTTAATTAACAGTTGAACGTGATTTTTTGTGCGCGCGAATTGTAGCACTTTGGACAATACAACTATCATGTCGGCTGTCACCACCAAGACCAAACGCGCGGCTTGTAGTGGAATTCTTCCATGACGTTCGCGAACCGCCTGCAGTACAATCCACCGGGAATATCGAATAGCCGCCGCATCGACACAAGGGCTCGCCGTAGCTCATCGAGCTCGATTTTCCTCGGCGGTGGCGACTCGGCTTGGTCAAATCTTCCCAATCCGTCATTTGCATGCCATTATTCTCCTGCTCATTGCGTTGTTGGGAGTCCATCGGCTATTGATTTCTTGACTGATGTCAATTCAGGCGATGTGTTGACCAACTATAATGACGCGGGGCATGACGCGGCTTTAATCCTATTCCGAGATTAAACTGACCGTATCACCGCATATTTGACAGCTACAATAAAGATATGTCGACGAACACAAAATCCGTACTTTATGTCCGCCTACCTTGCTGGAAAATCTACCCGGGGGGTGTGGTTTACGTTGCTGATTATATCCACAAACATCGGCCCGACGTACACCAAGAAATCCTGGATATGTCATTGATCGCAGCACCGCTGCGCAAGCAGGCCCTCACAGAACGCATCCAGCAGTTGCAACCGGATATCGTCGCGTTTTCCTGGCGCAACATGCAAACCTTTGGGCCGCATCCTGAAAACGATGCCCTGGATGTGGTAATGAATTATGACTATTCACCGAACGTCCTTGCCCGAGCCAAGGCGGTCAAGGATGCGGTCGCAATCATCCATGACTACGCGTCAGCGCGGATCAATAATTTCCGTTTCATGCGTATCGTCAGACGGCTGCTTCCAGATTCCAGGATAGTTGTGGGCGGTACCGCTGTGTCTATTTTTGCCAAATACATTGTCGAGAAATGTCCGAACGATTCTTTGGTAGTGGTAGGAGAAGGCGAAGACGCGATGCTGTCGGCGGTCAACGGATTCACCGAACCCGCAGGGGACTACTATTACAAGGACAGCAATGGCGCCATCACCCAAGGCCGCCGGCAAATCCAATTCGATTTGCCGCAGTTGAAAGCAGTGGACTTCGAATATATTGAAACCATTTTTCCAGAGTTCCACAGTTACCTCGACGATTATATCGGCGTACAAACCAAACGCGGCTGCCCCTATCAGTGTCACTTCTGTTTGTACAACAAGATAGAGGGCCACCGTCAGCGTTACCGCGACCCCGCGGAAATCGCCAAGGAGGTGGAAATACTCAATAAGCACTATGGCGCCCAAAAAATCTGGTTTACCGACGCTCAATTCTGCTCAACACTGAGAAGCACGAAGCACGTCGACAAGATTATGGATGAATTGCTGGCGCGGAAAACAGATATACAGTGGTCTGCCTATCTACGGTTGAATCACTTGACACCCGCCGTTGCGAAGAAAATGCTGGCAACCGGATTGTGTAGTATTGATTTGTCGTTTACCGGTTCACAAGATGTCATAGACAACCTCACTTTGGGATATAAATTGAATCAACAGATGGACGCCTTCAAAATGTTCAAGCAAGGCGGGCACACCGATCAGAAGGTTAAACTCTATATACCACTCAATGCCCCGGGTGAAACCCGTGAAACGCTTCTCGAGACCACCGACAAAATTGATCAGCTATATGCGATGTTCGGCCGCGATAATGTTTTCCCGTTTATATTCTTCATCGGTATTCAACCCGGTACCCCCGTCGAGAACTTTTTGATAACGGAGGGTTACCTGGCCAGGGGATACAATCCACTGACCTTGAACCCTTTTGTCATCAAGAAACTGCTCTACAATCCGCCGCCTTTAGGCAAGCTGATCGGCAGGGCCTATCTCAAAGCACTGGCGATGGGTAATGGGAATACCGCGGATGAATACATCGGCAGGCGCGTTATGGACCTGCTTGCAGCTGAATTTCGATCTCCCGCCAATAAGAATCGGAGTCAGAGTCAAAAGCTCCAACCCCAATTTTTGATGAGTGAGGAGTGAGGTCAACAGCCCGCCCCCCGGCCGAGCCGTATCAGTATCAGGGCCCAAGAACCGGGGCCGGAGCCAACAACTGCGGTCTTAATATTTACCTCGCGCTTGCCTTCCCCGGAACCAACGATGCGGCGTTCACGCGCCCCACCCTTTCGCTATCAGCCGGGCTTGTATGGAATTCCGCGAACCACGATCATACTATTGGTGTTTTTACTAACATCGGTATACCACGGGATGCCAACCTTCGATTCTAAGAAACGCCGCCCCTCCGGCGGCAAGATCGATACAAGCAGGCTGGATGAGATCGTCGCCCAAGCTCGGCGCAGTGCGCACGAACGCATGCGCGGATATCGCGAGCAGTCGCTACGCATCCACCCTTGGGTATGCGCTCGTTGCGGACGTGAGTTTGCGCGTGAGAACCTGCATGAGCTCACCGTCCATCACAAAGATCACGATCATGACAATAATCCGGCTGACGGCAGCAATTGGGAAAACCTTTGTCTTTATTGTCACGACTGGGAACACCAGAAATATTCACAGCAGGTGCGCGGAGATAACGCCAGTTTTGGTTTGACCCGTGCGGACGTGGAACCGGCGACACACAATCCGTTCTCCGGACTCAAGGACCTACTCAAGAAACCTAAGAAGTAATGTTGCAGGTATGCGCGCCAATATCGCGCGCCGAGTTGGTATCGATGAAAAGCCGGCTCTCTAGATCGCGGGTGTCTAACCCCCCAATGATCGATATTGCCGCCCGCAGCGATTGTCTTGATTGGCGCTATTTCCGCGTATCGCCTGCTATGGTAAAAGCTATCGTTCGCAACGGCTTGGCGCGGACCCTATGAATTGCCTTGTCTATTGGCTCATAATCTTCGCCAATCATCGCAACCTGCAGATTCGAACTCGAATGGATGCGTGTAGTAAGAATTATGTGGGAATTTGCTACGCCTTCAAACTTCCAACTAAGCCAAAGGATGCACGTGAACACGATTACAAAATTACTTGCACCTTTTCCCCGCGCACGGCTGGCGCACCTGCCGACGCCCATTGATGAACTACCTAATCTCAATAAGGCCGTGGGTGGCCCCAGGCTATTCATGAAGCGGGACGACTGCACCGGACTTGCGCTGGGCGGGAACAAGGCAAGAAAACTGGAATTTTATCTCGGCGAGGCACAACAACTGGGCGCTGATACGTTGCTGATCACCGGTGCGGTGCAGTCCAATTATGTGCGCATGGCGGCTGCCGCCGCCGCTAAATCAGGCATGGCGTGTCACGTTCAACTCGAGGAACGGGTCCCTGATGTCGACGAGATCTACCGCCGTTCCGGAAACGTGTTGCTGAATCGTATTCTCGGCGCATCGATCCATTCGTATCCGCAGGGCGAGGATGAAGCGGGCGCCGACCGGCGCCTCGAACAGATCGCGCAGGAACTGCGGTCTCAAGGAAAACGCCCTTATATAATTTATCTTTCCGCGGACCATACGCCGCTGGGGGCGTTGGGATATGTGAACGCGGCGGGTGAGATATTGACCCAAATCGAAGAACAATGGCTCCCCATTGAGCACATTGTCATCGCCTCCGGGAGCTCACTGTCACATAGCGGTTTATTACTCGGCCTGCGCGCGGCGGGCAGCGAGATTCCGGTTACCGGTGTGTGCGTGCGGCGCAGTGCAAAGTTGCAGTTCGAACGGGTCAGTCAGTGCACCCAAGCGCTGGAACAACTGTTGAACCTGGCCCGGCCCGCGGTCATGCCGAAGGACATTCAGGTCTTTGATGGGACATTTGCGCCAGGCTATGGCCGCTTGAATGCACAGGTCGTCGAGGCGATCGAGTTGCTGGGTCGGAGCGAGGGCATTCTTTTGGACCCGGTCTACACCGGCAAATCCATGGCCGGACTGTTGGCCTTGGTAAGAGCGAAAAAGTTTGACCAGTTAGGCGGCGTTCTATTTGTACATACCGGCGGCATTCCGGCATTGTTCGCCTATGAGCCAGCGTTTACACGCATATTGCAGCAAGGCGCCCCGCCCCTATTCTCTTCCGACATGTGAAGAATCCAATATGGCCATTTCCAAGACCATGCACTTAGGGTCCCCGAGATCCACATAATGAATAGGCGCGGGGCTATCCCGGCCCTAGCTGGCTCTCGAACGCCTGCACTTGCGCTTCACTCAACAGAAACATAGGGGTCGAAGTCACAGACTCAGACCCCTATGTTTACCCGGAATCCTTGGTGCAATATGTGGGTTAATCAGCCAGTTTAATTCGCTCGCAGACAAATTAGCACCAGACACGCTGACGCTGACTGCATTCTTCTCAATGCTGGAGGATCTTGGATAGAAACGACTGGGCACGGTCACTGCGCGGGGTGCCGAAAAAGGCGTCCGTAGTGTCGTCTTCGACGATCTGGCCTTCATCCATGAACACCACCCGGTCCGCCACCTTGCGTGCGAAGCCCATCTCATGGGTGACGACGATCATCGTCATCCCCTCTTGGGCCAGCTCGACCATGACGTCCAGCACCTCATTAATCATTTCCGGATCCAATGCCGACGTAGGCTCATCGAAAAGCATGGCGATGGGATCCATCGCCAGGGCCCTAGCAATGGCAACCCGCTGCTGCTGCCCCCCGGAGAGTTGCGCCGGATGTTTACTCGCCTGATCGGTGAGCCCGACCCGTTCGAGCAGCTTCATGCTGCGCGCTTCGGCCTCTGACGGCTCGCGTCCTAGCACCTTGGTTTGACCCAGTCCGATGTTTTCGAGCACCGTCATGTGCGGAAACAGCTCAAAGTTCTGAAACACCATGCCTATGTGGGAGCGCAATTCGGGGAGATTCGTCTGTTTATCGCCGACGGACACGCCGTTCACGGTGATCGTCCCCTCCTGAAACGGCTCCAGCCCATTGACGCATTTGATCAGCGTGCTCTTGCCGGAGCCGGACGGTCCACAGATTACCACCACCTCGCCCTTGTCAACCTTGGTCGAACAGTCCTTGAGCACCTGAAACTCGTCAAACCATTTATTGACGTTGTGAATCGCAATCATAGCGCATACTTTCTTTGTAGTTTCTTGACCCACAAAGAGCCGGCCAGGCAAATTGCTAGATAGACAACGGCGGCAGTAATGAATAACTCGACTACCCGGTTGTCGCGCACCGCCACCAGATCTGCCGCGGTGAGAAAATCCTTGAGCCCGACCACGTATACCAACGAAGTGTCCTGAAACAGCACGATGGCCTGGGTGAGAAACACCGGCACCATATTGCGAAACGCCTGCGGCAACACGATGTAGCGCATGGTCTGTGGATAACTCAACCCCACGGCGAGGCCGGCATTGATCTGATTCCTGGTCACGCTCTGGATGCCGGCGCGGATGATCTCGCAGTAATACGCCGCCTCAAATAACGTGAACGCGATGAGTACCGACGACAGGCCACCCAAGGCCTGCCCGGTCGCCATCGGCACCAGAAAGTAAAACCAAAAAATCACCAATATCAGCGGCATCGAGCGGAAGAAGTTGACATAGGAGCCGGCGACCAGGGAAAAAGGCGTGAACCGGGATAAACGCATGAGCGCCAGAACCGTGCCGATAACGATGCCGCCGACAATCGCGACCACCGCCAACAACAACGTAATCAGCATCCCGTCCCACAGTATCGGCATCGCATTGATAATGACGTGGAAGTCGAACTGCTCGAACACCCTACTTTTCCTCCAGGGTGATGGTACCCGGGATGTGCACCTTTCTCTCAACAACGCGCATCACCGTGACCACCGTAAACGTAACCAACAAGTAGAGCACCGTCGCAGCGGTAAATGCCTCGAAGCCATTAAAGGTGTACTCCATGATTTGCCGCGTCTGCGCGGTGAGTTCCAACACGCCGATAGTCAGCGCTACTGACGAATTCTTGAAGATGCCCATGAAATCACTGGTCAGCGGTGGAACGATGATCCGGTAACTGACCGGCAGCAGGATGTATCGATAAAGCTGAAGCTGGGTTAAACCGATCGCGTAGCCAGCGTAGGTCTGACCCTGAGGGATGGACCCCATGCCGGCGCGCAGGTACTCGGCAACCCGCGCCGCGTGATACAGACCCAAGCACACCACCGCAGTCCAAAACTCGGGGAGCGGCAATTCGCGCTTGACCCAGGTGCCGGCGTCTTGGGGCAGCAGTTCGGGCACCACGAAGAACCACAAAAACATCTGCACCAACAGCGGGATGTTACGAAACAGCTCCACGTAGGTGGACGCGATACCGCGCAGCAGGCGGTTATCCAGGGTGCGCGCCACCCCAACTATGGAACCTACCGTTATCGCTATCACCCACGATGCACAGGCGACCGCGATGGTCCAACCGAATCCAGTGACGATCCAGTAGAAATAGGACTGCAGACAGTCGTTCTTGGCAAACAACCACAGAAATTCCGTTTCCGACGTACAAAAGATGATCTCCCAGTCCCAGTTGTAGTGCACAATCCCGCCCTCTTTTTCGTCCGCGAGTTGGCTGGACAAGGGGGGCGAATCAACGCCCCCCTGCGCTGGGTCTAATAGGGCAGTGCCTGCACCTCAAATGCCGTTTTCAACGTATCGCTGATCGGCATTTGGATATTGGTCGGGCCGGGGTTGAACCATTTGTCGTAGATCTTCAAGATCTCTCCGGAGCGCATCAGATCCGCCACTACGGTGGTGCCCAAGTGGCGCATGGCGGAATCGTCCCGCCGGACCATGATGCCGTAGGGGTCATAGGACAGAAAACGCCCCACGACTTCGTATTGCGCGGGATTCTTGGACTTGCTGATCAACCCGTACAGCAGCACGTCGTCCGACGCATAGCCATCGGCACGGCCGGTTTCCAACGCGAGCCAGCCTTGCGGGTGATCTTTGACCATGTGGTACTTGATATCGATGCCTTTTTCTTTGGCCGTTGCCTTGACCGCTTTCTCATTGGTGGTACCCAATGACAAGGCGATGGCCTTACCATTCAGGTCTTCGATTTCCTTAATGCCGGAGCCTTTTTTTACCGCGATCTTGGTGCCAGTGATGAAGGTAATCGGCAGATAGTCGATCTGTTTCTGACGTGTGAGGTTGTTGGTCGTCGACCCGCACTCGATATCGATTGTGCCGTTCGCCAATAGCGGTATCCGGGTCTGCGAAGTCACCGGTACGAGCTTGATCTTGAGACCGGGCATACTCAGTTCCTCCTTGATCCTGTCGATCACCTTCATGCACAATTCCATCGAATAGCCGATCGGTTTGCCGGTATCGTCCATATAGGCAAACGGCACCGACGCTTCGCGATGCCCGAGGTTAATGGTGCCGGTATCTTTGATTTTCTTGAGGGTACCGTAGAGTTCAGCGGCACTGGCCACCCCGGTGAACAAAGTAAACAATGAAATCACCAGCCCGATTAGCGTAAATTTTTTAACTAGCATGACTCTGCTCCTAATGTGGATTTATCTTATCCGGCGTGCGCTGTTCATTTAAAAAAAGCCAGCTCGCGATTTTTCATCATACCCGAATCGCGAATGCCCGTCTTCATCTGTTATGACGGCTTTCTAGCGATGTTTTTCCCCTTCGCGGCCAAAAAGAACTCCCGGGCGCCGCTGGCAAGCAAAACCGGCAGATGCGTGTAGATGTACAGGACCCCCCGCTCGCGGAGCGTCGCCACCGACTGGGTGGTCCCCGGCATACCGGGTAGCTTGCCGGCAGCGACAATCTTGTCGAGGGTTTGTGCTATCGCCGATTTGACCTCCGGCGCGTCCGGCCTGCCGATAAATCCCATGGATTGCGACAAATCCGAAGGTCCGATAAAAAATACGTCAACGCCATCGACCGCGAGGATTTCATCGGCGTTTTGAATCGCCGCGAGTTCTTCGAGTTGCACGCAGACCAAGCTCTCATGATTGGACTGCTCAGCGTACGCCGCCACCGAGCCGGATAATCCGTATTGAGACGGCCGGGTGCCGGCCGCCATCCCCCGCTTGCCTTGTGGGTAAAATTTTACCGCCTCCACCGCCCGGCGTGCGTCTGCGCCGCTGGTTACATGGGGCACCTGAACACCCATCGCGCCGCGATCCAGTAACGGCGCAATCGCCTCGGGGGCGTTGACGGCGGGGCGAGCGATGGGGGTGATGCCCTGGGCGTCCGCCGCCATGCACAGCAGTTCGACGCTTTCCATTGAAAGCGTACCGTGCTCACAGTCGAGCAGCACCCAATCGAAGCCGAGTTCGGCGGCCATTTCGACCACCTGCGGCGATGGAATCATCATCGACAGACCAAAGACCGGTTCTCTGGCTAGAAGCTTTTGTTTCATGCGGTTGGTTTTCATCGCAGCGTCTCGGGTCGCTTTGGATCGCGTGTACGTTTCAAGGACTTCGCCACAGGTCGCATTGAGTTCGCGTGCCGATCCTGAATCTTACCGGAGCCACACGGCACCCGCATCTATAACAACGCGCCCCTGGCGACAATCGGCCATACCGATTCCACGCGGTCGCGCCGATAACCCACATACCAGTCATAAAGATTCACCGTCGGGTCGCAGTGTCCGGGAATGAGTTTGAGTTTGTCGCCCAACCGGACCCTCTCGTCGGCTCGGGTGGTATCGAGCTGGCCATGCTCGTCGGACACGCCCACGTACGCCACCGATTCCATGCCATGGACCAACGGCAAACCCGAGTCCACGCTGACCGCCTTGAGGCCCGCATCCACCACCGCAACCCCGGGTCGACTGTTGCTCATGACCGTCGTTAGGACGAACAAGCTGTTTTCGAAATCGTGAAAGTAACCTCCGGTCTCGGTCCGATTGCGGCCATAGTCGGCGTCCATGAAGATATACGAGCCACACTGCAGCTCGGTGTAGACCCCGCTTTGTGCTTCGAAAGCAAAGGTACCGGTGCCCGCCCCGGAGATGATTTCACAGTCCAGACCCTCGTCTTCGAGCCTGCGCCGCGTGTTGACCACCTGTGTCGCGGCTTGTTCGATTGCCGCGCGGCGCGCATCGTGCGCGCGAATGTGCTGGGCGGCACCTTGATAGGCTTGCAGCCCTTGGAAGCGTAGACCGGTCGCGGCGGTAACTTGCCTGGCGAGTTTTGCGGCTTGCTCTGCAGTCGCCACGCCACAGCGACCGGCGCCGACGTCGATCTCCACCAACACATCTAGTGCCACACCGTAGCGATCGGCTACCCGGCTCAGATCATCTACATTATCGGCATCATCCACGCATACGCTGACCCTGGCGAGCTTGGCCATCGCCGCCAAGCGTTCGAGCTTGGGCGCGCCAATAACCTCGTTGCTAACGAATACATCGTTGACCCCGGCATACACCAGCGCCTCGGCTTCGCTCACCTTTTGACAACACACGCCCACCGCACCCAGCGCCATCTGTTGACCGGCGATCACCGCGCACTTGTGGGTCTTCGCGTGGGGCCGCAGCTGCAAGCCGGCGCCGTCCGCGAATGACTGCATCTTATTGAGATTACGCTCATAGGCGTCCAAATCAATGAGCAACGCCGGCGTATCGACATCCGCGAGCGTCATACCGACGCGCGCGGGCGCGTAGCTGAGAGTCATATTAGAAATCTGCCAGTGTTGTCTGCGGCCAAGATATCAATATTTTTTCCTGGTGTCGCGCACGCAACCCATGCAGAGGTACGGTCGGCACAATCGTGCATATACTTGCATCAAACTCTCACTGAGTTGTTGCGGGTTTCACCCAGATCAAACCTGGCCGCACAACCTTAGGCCGTGATTTCCTAACGACCAGTATTGCCGCGGCCACCGCCGCCACCGTCGGCATGTCACTCAGCCATACGTTGCCGGCTCAGGCCACAACGCCAACGGACACTGGCGTTGGGACAAGGGTGTGTGCCGCTTCTGTGGCGTCGGATGCGGCATCCGGAAATGCACCCCATTCTCTGGTCGCGGATCGCCGACCGCCGGCTCAGCGCTGTGCCAACGCAGGTCGTCAACATCAGCACATTCCGCAACGGATGCGGGTGATCTGTGATGGTGTTACGTCACGTCACGGCGGTCGGTGTTCAATTCGGCTTAGCCCGCGTATTGCACTAACGCGGCGTACACTAAAGGCTAACGATCTGTTTGAGTTATAAATTTCGAGCCATGTCATTGGTGACAGTTTGCAAGCGAGTATACGCCAATCCCGGCGCTGGCTCGGTCTCGAACACCTCCCCTGACCCTTCACGCAACCCATTGCTACGGCTATGCATTTTGCTCCAGCGCAGCGCCCAGCGGCCCGACCCTGCGCTTGTCCCCGCCTTGTCCCCGCCTTGTCCCCGCACCGCAGGGGAACAGCAGGGGAACGACGCGCAGGACACGTCCCTTCGCCATCCCCCACCAGTCAACCTTGCAAAACACGACGGGTCCAGATTATGCGGGTTAAAATAGTTAGATGATCATTAACACGCCAACCCCGCGAAAAACTGGCGGCAGCGCGGTGACCAAAACGGGCACATGAGTGAAGACTTCAATACCTGGCTGATTGTGGGCGGCTTAACGGTTGGCCTCGCCTTCGGGGTTGTTGTGCAGCGTTCCCGTTTCTGCATGGTTGCGGCGGTCAGCAACCTGGTGCTGATACGCGATACGCGACAGTTGCGGGCGATCATCGCAGCCCTCGCCGTGGCGCTGCTGGGCACACAGGTGCTGGAATCCGCCGGCTGGGTAGCGGTGGCCGATGCCAGCTACCGGTCGGCGCGGATCGATTGGGCGGGGGCAATTGGTGGTGGGCTGATGTTCGGTTTCGGCGCCATGCTCGCCGGCGGGTGTGCGGGGCGCACGGTGGTTGGCGCCGCCGAAGGCAATGGCGGCGCGCTGCTGACACTGATGGCCTTGGCGATCGGCGCAATGGCATCGCTATATGGGGTCATCGCCCCGCTGCGCCAGTGGCTGGCATCGACAACCAGCGTGGTGGTTGCGTCGGGGGACGCCTCGGTAGCCAAACTTCTGGGCTTCTCTCCATGGTTGTTCGCGGTGGCCATCGGCGTGGTATGCCTGGCGGTCATTTTGGTGCTCGGTCGCTACACAGCCAGCAAAGGCCTGACCATAGCCGGCATTGTGGTGGGCGGTTTAATCGTCGCGGGCTGGCTCATTACCGGTTATCTGTCCATCGACGAGTTCGACTACCATGTTCATCGCCCCGCCTCGGTGTCATTCGCCGGGCCCGTAGCTCGCGCCGGCATCTACCTCGTCAGCAAAGGCAGCGTGGTCAGCAACTTCAGTGTCCCGCTGCTCATCGGGGTATTGCTAGGGTCCGCCGGCAGTGCACGGTTAAACCGCACACTCAGGTGGCGACCGCCGCAAGTGAGCCGGATTGGATATCATCTGACCGGCGGACTGTTGATGGGAGTCGGTGCGACATTCGCCGGCGGTTGCAACATCGGTAACGGACTGAGCGGCATCTCCACGTGCTCACTCGAGGCAATCATTGCCACCACCGCCATCGTCGCCGGCATGCGGCTGGGGTTGGGCTGGCTGCAGCATGCAGAGAACGGTTAGCCGGTATCTTGCGCCAAGGAGCCCGGAAGATGGCGGACGGATCGACGCCTAATCAGGCACAAGACGTCACACCGGGCATTGGCCAGATACCTCATTGCAGACAAAATCTAAGCTCTTCTTGCCACCGCCTTGGTGCGCCATGGTGCGGGCTGTTCTTCACCCGGTTGCCAAGGCGCGCAGCGGCCCATAAAGCGGTACGCGAGGCGAATCACTGCCGTTACACGCCTGTGGCGCCAGCACGCCTGCGGCGCCGCGCAACCGGTGGTGGTAGCCACCCGTATATCAGCCATCTCCTCAGGTGCGACAAAAATTGTTAGTCGAGTTGCCAAATACCGTGCATACCTCTGGAACATACCGTTCATCGGAGCCCAGTCGCCGTCGCCACACCCAGTGCTAAACGATTGTTTTGTAACAGTTTGAACGAGTTTAACGCAGTGCCGGCTCGATACTGGCATAAATTGTGCTTAAAACTTTGCAGAACGCAAACGGTGCCGTCAAGGTCCCGGCTCCTGGGTCGCCATTTGGGAAACAACTTGAGGGGGTGAGAGCATGTCGAGGAGTGTACAAACACGTTGGGATGATACCAATCGTCCCGATTCGGCGGGTGCCTACGTGGAGCCTCGGGCTGCGGATGACGAGGCTGTTCGCAGCCCCAAGAGCAAATCGCGTAAGTCGCAGTCTTCCAGTTCCAACGCCACCCAAATCTACCTGCGGGAGATCGGCTATACCCCTCTATTGACCGCCGATGAGGAGGTTTATTACGGACGCCTTTGTCTGCAGGGTGACCCGGCAGCACGCAACCGCATGATAGAGAGTAATCTGCGTCTGGTGGTTAAGATTGCGCGCCGCTACATCAACCATGGATTGTCGCTGCTGGACCTTATTGAGGAAGGAAATCTAGGCTTGATCCGGGCAGTAGAGAAATTCGATCCCGAGCGGGGATTCCGTTTCTCGACCTACGCGACGTGGTGGATCCGGCAGACCATCGAACGGGCAATCATGAATCAGACCCGTACCATCCGATTGCCGGTGCACATCGTCAAGGAAATGAATGTCTATCATCGCGCAGCCAAGCGACTGGCACAGCAATTGGACCACGAGCCCAACGCTGAGGATATTGCGGCAAAACTGGACGTGCCGGTCAGTGAAGTCAAACGCATGCTGGGACTCGAAGAAAGTATCACGTCTATTGACGCACCATTGGACTCCGACTCCGAACGAACACTTGTCGAGATCATTCCCGACGAAACGGCCACCGATCCCGCTGATCTGCTTCAGAACAAAAAGGTGCTGGGACACATTAGTGAGTGGCTGGTATCACTGAACGAAAAACAACGCGAAGTAATAGAACGCCGATTTGGGCTCGGTGGGCGAAATACCTCCACCCTGGAGCAGGTCGGCAAGGACGTTGGCGTGACCCGTGAGCGGGTCAGGCAGATCCAAGTGGAATCGCTGGCGAAGCTGCGTGAAATGCTCGAGGCCCGCGGCTTCACACTCGAGAATTTATCCTAGCCCGCCGGTAAAGCACACGCAGAGATCATTTTAAGGCAACGATCTCGCCGATCGAGTGAACAACAAACAACGCCATTAGTTTACTTGGCGTTAGCCCGCATGTTGCACCGAGCAAGCATCCCGCATGAGCGCGAAGCGATCCGACTACCGAGCGCCGGACACAAGGGAGTCGGGGTAAGCACCTGACCCTGTTTTGTATTGAGTGAAGCGCAATTTCAGGCGATTGAGATCTAGCCGAAGCCGGGCTAGGTGGCTGATTGCTTATGTGAACTAATCTACATTTATTCTGACAGTCCGCGCCCGATGTACTCGCGTCCGAAACGAGTCAAGCCGGCTATGACCCGACTTTCTGCACACGAGAAAACTTGCGTTTTGAAGGTCTGCTTTTCCGATATATCGGTAATACCACACCGTGCCAAGAAGCTGGCTTGCAGGATCACGGCGCTAGTCGGTACAGTTGTGCGGGTCACACCCGCCTTATGGATCAGACGCGTCTCATTGGTTCGGTATACGATACCTAACACCCGGCCCATATAAGCTGTTGCTTAGATTGTGGCTGCGCTCATGTTTCATTCGTTTTAGCCTCCCACCGGCTTCCCGCATCACGCATGTAGCATGGGCGACCGGAGCGAAGCGGAACGAGTCCAGCGGCACGCAGTGACACGAACATGCTTACACGTGTTGTGTCCTGGCAGCCACACTTGTTAGTTTAAAACCTTATTAAATAGGAACAACGTTGTTGGCGCAGGGCCCTTTTTGACCTTGACCTACTTCAAATTCGACTGCCTGACCCTCATTAAGCGTTGCATACCCGCCACCGCTCTTTATTTCAGAATGATGTACGAAAAGATCTTTGCCTCCATCTTCTGGAGTTATAAAGCCAAAACCTTTGTCTGCATTGAACCACTTTACTGTACCTTTACTCATTTCGTTCTTTTCCTATCTTGATCTGAATTTCATTTATATTGATGGTGATTTATATCTATATCTTTAACACGAATTAATATGGATAAAATCTGATTTCACTTACTTCAAGCATAAGAAGTATAAAGCACATGTTCATCTTATTGAAGTGTATTTATCGGGGTGCGCGAAAGTTAGAAATCAACTGGTGCGACACGACAATGCGGTCAATGTGGCGCTTATGCAGCTATTTACTATCGATAGCGAGATGAATCTCAGATTTTATTGTAATTTTGCACAAAACAGTGCATACGATGTCCAGATGAGCATCGCGCCCGTGCTTTGAGATTGATCGTAACGGGGAACCGGGTGAGTATGTGTCCCAGGGGCACGTACAGGATGGGGTTTATGCCGTTCACATCGCATAGATGGCGAACACGGTCTACAATCTCATACTGGTCTTCGTTCGTTACCCATGGCGATACCGAACCTCGATGAATCGGGCGAACATACGGGTGCGAGCGACGGTATATACCCTGCAAGTTTCTGGAGAACTGTGAAATGCTCAAGTCAGCCAATATCTTTTTTGTAACACTAGCCCTAGTCTCGTTCGCCGCCACGGGTTTCACTGAGGAACCCCTAAAAAAGACCATCGAGGCCCTGTTTGCGGACAAGAGCACCTTGAGCGGTAAACAGGTCCAGATCACGGGTGAGGTAGTGAAGGTAAACAACGGGATCATGAACAGAAACTTTCTGCATATTCAGGACGGCACCGGCACCGTGGGGAGCAACGATATCACCATCACCAGCCAACAAACGGCACAGATCGGCGACCAGGTGGCAGTAACGGGGCGCGTTGCCACCGACGTTGATTTCGGGGCGGGTTACAGCTATCCGGTTCTTGTAGAGAAGGCTGAAATCAAGAAACTGCGGTGATGCTATCCCCGCTATTGGCTACCGCTTTTTAACGTCTGAAACTGGTGCGCTCCGGGTCCTGGCGTCCAGATATTCCCAGCGCTCGTAGGCCTGTTCCAACTCGTCGCGGATCTGGTGCAGGCGCTCCAGGGTTGTCGTGATCGTGTCCCGGTGCTGCTGATATAACTCGGCTTGACTCACTTGTTGCGTGAGGTGCTGTTGTTCTTGCTCCAATGTCTCGATACGCCCCGGGATGGCATCCAATTCCCGTTGTTCCTTATAGCTCAATTTCTTCCTACGCGCAGAAGGCCTGTTTTCGCTGTGCCGCCGCTTGGCATCATTCCGCGGCGCGCCCGGAGAAGGTTTTACTTTCACCACGGGTGGCTTTTTCTGCCGCAACCAGTCTTCGTACCCGCCCACATATTCCCCCACCCTGCCGTCACCTTCGAACACCAGGGTGCTGGTCACCACATTGTCAAGAAATGTCCGATCGTGGCTGACCAACAGCAGGGTGCCATCGAAATCGATCAATAGTTCCTCGAGCAATTCCAATGTGTCGACGTCGAGATCGTTGGTCGGCTCATCGAGAACCATCATATTCGCCGGTTGTGTGAACATCTTTGCCAACAACAAGCGGTTTCGCTCGCCGCCGGATAAGCTGTTGACCGGCGAATCAATGCGCTCAGGCGGGAACAAAAAGTCTTTCAAATAACTAATGACATGACGTGAGTGGCCGCGCACGGAAATGTGATCGGCCCCTTCGCTCACGTTCTCCCGCACGGTCTGGTTCGCATCCAGCCGTATCCTTTGTTGGTCAAAGTAGGCGATCTGCAGGCGGCTACCCATGGCAATGCGGCCCGCATCGGGTCTTATCTCACCCAAGATCAGTCGTAGCAAGGTACTCTTGCCACAGCCGTTTGGACCAATGATCCCCACCCGATCTTTGCGCATGATGCGTGTCGATAAATCACGAATCACTAAATGATCACCGTAACGGAAATTGACATGATGAAGTTCTGCGACTCGCTTGCCGGACAAATCACTGCCGTCCACATCCAAGCTGACCCTCCCTGATATCACTTGACGTTGGCTGCGTGCCGCACGCATCGCTTGCAGGGTTTTGACTCTGCCTTCGTTACGGGTGCGCCGTGCCTTGATTCCCTGACGTATCCAGGCTTCATGGGCCGCTAGTTTTTTATCAAATTTCGCGTTCGCCCTGACTTCGATTTCCAGCAACTCGTCTTTCTTGCGTTGGTAATGCGCATAGTCGCCCGGGAAGGACGCGAGCTTACCCCGATCCAGTTCGATAATGCGTGTCGCCAGATGTTGCAGCAGAGTGCGGTCGTGGGTGATGAACATCAACGCGCCTTGAAAAGACGCTAGAAATCCTTCCAACCAGGTGATCGCGGCGATATCCATGTGATTGGTCGGCTCGTCCAATAACAACAGATCCGGATTACTCACCAGAGCCTGCGCCAACATCACCTGCCGGCGTATCCCGCCGGAGCAATCGGCGATGCGCTTATCGGCGGGCAACGAGAGGCGGCTCAATACGGTCTCGACTTTTTGGTTGATGTTCCAGCCACCCGTGGCGTCGATGCGCTGTTGCAGGCTTGATAACGTGTCCAAAGAAACTGAATCGGATTCGCCGACATGATGCGAAATATTATGGTAATCGGTCAGTAACCGACCCAGGTCTCCCAGCCCCGATGCAACCACCTCGAAAATCGTGTCGCAGGTCGCCGCAGGCACATCCTGCTCTAGGTAGGAGATGCGTAGGCTATCTTGTCGCCAGATCTCACCATCGTCCGGTTGGATACTACCGCTGATGAGACGAAACAATGTGGACTTGCCCACACCGTTTCGCCCCACCAGGCAAATCCGTTCACCGGCCGCAACTCTGAGTTCCACATGATCCATTAGCGGCCGATGACCATAGGCCAGGGATACGTCATTCAAGGTCAATACCGTCATCGCTTTCGGAACCGTTCGCCTGGTTTCATTTTACGTGTACTTCACTATTGAAATGCTGTCGTCCAAATAAATTCTGGCAGGCTCGGCGCCACTCTGCAGCACTGGAAAACGCCGGTGCGGTTGGTGAATGATTAGACGACACCGTTTCGCGCACATCCGCCGCCCGCGCTGCGCGCGCAGATGATACCCTGGCAATACGCATTAAACGGGGTTACCGGCTTGCTCAGATACAGAGAATACAAGAATATAAACTGACTGTGCTGATCACACGAACCGACAACTGGCTCGCGCTTATTTTTTCTGCGCGGGTGCTGATGTATGCCAATTACATGGTGTATGCGGCATGCCTGCCGGTGCTCCTCGATGAATGGCAGATGTCGGCTGCGCAGGCCGGAACCATCGCCTCCGCTTTTATGGCGGCGTACGCGGTATCTCTGTTCGCGTCATCGTGGCTGGCGGATCACTTTGGCGCCAAGCGGGTGTTCGTGATCTCCGCCGTGTTGAGTGCCGTGTCCGCGATGGCATTCGGATTTTTCGCCCGCTCCTACCTCAGCGGATTGTTGTTCTACGCGCTGGCCGCAGCCACCCAGGGTGGTCTGTACACGCCGGCCATCATTTTGTTCGCAGACCGGTATGACGCGAGTCGGCGCGGCGCCGCGGTCGGTTATCTCATCGCAAGCACCTCGGTTGGCTACGCCTTTTCCCTGGGGGTGACAGGATTATGCCTCCATTTCGCCGGCTACCGTGCTGCCTTCATCGTCACCGGTCTGCTGCCGGTGCTGGGCGTGATCATGACGTGGCTCGCACTGCGTGGGACATCCAACATCATCCATCCGCGGCCTCGCAGTATCCGTGTATTCCAGTTGCTGCGAAAAAACCACGACACCAGGCGTCTGGTCGCCGGTTACACGTCGCATTCTTGGGAGTTGCTCGGCATGTGGGCATGGACCCCCACCTTCTTCGCCGCGAGTTTCGCACTGGCCGGAAACGGTCTGGCGGACACCGCCCAGTTCGGCGCCTATCTCGCGGCGTCGATGCACTTTGTCGGTTCCTTCGCCTCGGCGTCGATGGGGCGCCTATCCGATCATTGGGGCCGGCGACGGGTACTCATCTTGGTCGCGGCTTGTGGGGCAATGCTTTCGTTCACCATCGGGTGGCTGATCGTGTTTCCCGTGTATGTAGTCATGATGATCGGTTTTCTCTATTACTTCGCCGCCATCGGCGATTCACCGGTGTTGTCCACCGCCCTGTCCGAATCCGTCGACGCCGGGTATCTCGGCTCGGTACTCGCGGTGCGTGCGCTGCTTGGATTCGGCGCCGGGTCCGTGGCGCCGATCGTGTTCGGAGCGGTGTTGGACTGGACCAATCCCACCGGCACGGTGGTGACCCAATGGGGTTGGGCGTTCGTGGTCCTCGGACTCGGCGGGGCACTTGCCACGTGGTATGCGTTTCGTTTCCGCGGCGTCGGTGCCCACACCGGGGATCCCTAGATCGCCATCAGATGGGGTCGTCGGCCGCATGGCGATCCGGCGTGACCGACAAGAAGTCCTGGGCCCAGATCGTCAGGTAGGCCTGTGGCGCGATATTACCGCCGGATAACATCACCAACACCTGGCGCGGTTGGGACTGACGTTTGGCCCATGCCAAGGCGCCCGCCATGGCGACCGCCGATGTCGGCTCGACCGGGGTCTTGATTAAATGGGCGAGCCATTGTGTCCAGTAGATGATCTCCTGTTCGTCAATCTCGTAGAATCCCGCCAATCGCTTGAGGTATTGGAACGTGCGCGGCGAGACACACAGCGTGCGCGCACCGTCGGCAATAGTATCCGGTGAATCGGCGAACCGGATGATGCCACCGGTGCGGTAGGATTGCGCGGCGTCGTTCGCTTGTAACGGCTCCGCGCCATAGACGGGTGTTCCCGGTGCCAGCAGCTGGGTGGCTAGGTAGGTGCCGGACAGCCAGCCGCCGCCGCCGCAGGTGGCGAAGATCGCATCGGGGCGCAAACCGGACTTAAGGGCCTCATAACACGCGGTACCTTGTCCGGCGAGCACCCAATCGTTGTCATAAGGATGCAAAAGATATGCGCCCTGCGCTTGGAGTTCGGCGGTTCTCGCTTCGGCCTCGGCGCGGCTGGCGGTGACAATCACCTTCGCACCATATCCGGTGGTCGCTTGCCGCTTGACCCCCGAGGAATCGGCGGGCAACAGGATGGTCGCCGGCACGCCTACTTGTCTTGCCGCGTAGGCCACCGCTTGCGCATGATTGCCCGAGCTGAAGGCCACGACGCTGTCCGGCAAGTCGCCCTTCTCTTGTAACGATAGCAAGGCATTGAGCGCGCCGCGCACCTTGAACGCACCGACTTTCTGAAATCCTTCGACCTTGAAAACGAACTCGTGACCCAACCAATGATTCAGCAGCGTGGACCGAAACAGTGGCGTTTGATTGATAAAGGGCGCGATGCGTTCGTGTGCCTGCGCGACAGCGGTGGGACCTAATGGGTTTTCAGTCACGTTGCTATCCTAACCCAATTACGGGGACAGTTTACTTATCTGTTAATAAATATGACAACGGACTATTCGCCAATCACCGCCAACACCGAAAACGATCAGACCCAGCAAGCTACCACCCAACTTATCCACAAATAAGTAAACTGTCCCCGGAACT
>CALZGZ010000138.1 GCA_945787105.1 uncultured Gammaproteobacteria bacterium | reverse complement strand
AGTTTTGGCGCCCACATTCCGGACGCGGTCACGCCTGAATTCGTACGCGATGAGGTTGCCCGTGGCCGCGCCATCATTCCCGCGAATATCAACCATCCAGAACTGGAGCCGATGATCATCGGACGCAATTTCCTGGTCAAGATCAACACCAATATCGGCAACTCGGCGGTGACGTCTTCCATCGAGGAAGAAGTAGAAAAAATGGTTTGGGCGGTGCGTTGGGGCAGCGACACGGTGATGGATCTTTCCACCGGTAAGCACATCCACGAGACACGTGAGTGGATCCTGCGCAACTCTCCGGTTCCGATCGGCACGGTGCCGATCTATCAGGCGTTGGAGAAGGTCGATGGCAAGGCCGAGGAGTTAACCTGGGAAATCTTCCGCGATACGTTGGTCGAGCAGGCGGAGCAAGGTGTCGATTACTTTACGATCCATGCCGGCGTGCGGTTGCCGTTCATACCGCTCACCGCCAGACGTGTTACTGGTATTGTGTCTCGCGGCGGCTCGATTCTGGCCAAATGGTGTTTGGCGCACCATCGGGAGAGCTTTCTGTACACCCACTTCGAACAGATCTGTGAGATCATGAACGCCTACGACGTCTCTTTCAGCCTCGGCGACGGACTGCGACCCGGCTCGATAGCCGACGCCAACGACGAGGCTCAGTTCGCGGAACTCAAGACCCTGGGGGAACTGACGCAAATAGCGTGGAGCCATGATTGTCAGGTGATGATCGAAGGCCCGGGCCACGTCCCGATGCAACTCATCAAGGAGAACATGGATAAGGAGCTGGAAGACTGCTACGAAGCACCTTTCTATACCCTCGGGCCGTTAACCACGGACATCGCGCCCGGTTATGACCACATTACCAGCGCCATCGGTGCAGCCCAGATAGGCTGGTACGGTACCGCGATGCTCTGCTACGTCACCCCGAAAGAACACCTCGGGCTGCCCAATAAACAGGATGTTCGTGACGGTATTATTACCTACAAGATCGCCGCCCATGCGGCGGATCTTGCCAAGGGCCATCCCGGCGCCCAGCTCCGGGACAACGCGTTATCTAAGGCGCGGTTCGAGTTTCGTTGGCAAGACCAGTTCAACCTTTCCCTCGATCCCGATAAGGCCCAGGAATTTCACGATGAGACCTTGCCCAAAGAGGCCCACAAGGTGGCCCATTTTTGTTCGATGTGCGGGCCACACTTTTGTGCAATGAAGATTACCCAGGATGTGAGAGATTATGCAAAGCAGCATGGCATCAGCAATCCACAGCAAGCCTTGGAAGAGGGGTTGAAGGAGAAGGCGGTAGAGTTTAAAAAACAGGGCTTAGAGATTTATCAAGAAACGTAGGTCTTTATCGTCTCACGTTGGTCGCTGACATATCGGCTTATACTCGTCACCGGTACGCCGAGATCAATACCACACGCGGTGCTCGCTGCGGGTTACAGGCCACCTCGACAAAACCATTACGTATTGACAAAGTTAATAGCTGGGTATTATCAAGCACAAACGTAAGAAAACACGAAATAACGTTGCCATGATCTGGATCAATAACACGCTAGATTCTTTACCGTAAACCTCGGCCTAACTAAATATGTGTCGGCACCCTAGAGTTTGACCGACCTGATGTCGGCGCAACTAATATCGAGTTTGCAGCGCAAACGGAGCACTAGAAAACAGAGCTGCGATATGGTGAATGATCCCGCGAGTGTTGACATGATTGACAATCTGGTACGAGTTTATGTAGTGATTGGGCTGGCATGCTTCGCGTTACGAGGCGTCTTGTATGAGTTATCCATTCCAGTTGGGCCGCTGCTACTGGGCCTGATTTTGGTCACTGGTTTAGTGTATGGGATCGGCTATCTCATCTTTGTTGTGGGCGGAGTGCACTTAGACTGGAAAGATACAAAGAGATTTAGATTTCTTCGACGTCGCCTCACAGGCTGAATCAATCACTTTCGAAGAGGACGGGAGTTCGCCGTGTCAATTGGGTGAACCAAATATATGCCCAAAGGATTCTTATTCTATATTTGTTTTGTGGCCTATCGACTCCCTGCCCTCCTGTGCGGCATCTTCTTCGAACAACTGTTCCAACTCTGTCGCTGCTTTCTGCGCCAGATAAATCATTTTTTGCTCGTCATTGTGGATATCGTGGTGTTCCAGTAAGCGCTTCTCGTCGTGTGCCCTGAATGTTTCGATCGCATGCTCGCTCTCTGGTTTTGGCAGGCCTAACCCCATGAGTATGCTCTTGGTCATATCCAAACTGGAAAGCAGCGTCTCCCGCCAAATCATGGCAATCCCCAGATCCATGAGTTGATAAGCGTGTTTCCGATTACGCGCCCGGGCGAAGATTTTCAAGTGCGGAAAATACTGCGTTACCATCTTCGCGGTGCGTAGTGACGCGTCGATATCATCGATTGCCAACACCAGGATCTTAGCTTTATCCGCCTTTGCCGCACGTAGCAACTCGATTCGCGACGCATCGCCGTAGTAGATCTTGTTCCCATATCGCTTGACAAAATCTACCTGTTCCGGGTTTATCTCCAGTGCGGTAAAGCCAATCTTCTTGGCGCGCAGGATGCGCGCAACGATCTGACCAAAACGTCCAAAACCGGCGATGATAACCTTGTTTTCCGGTACCGCGGGCTGTTCGTACTCCCTGGTTTGTGATGGCCTGACTGCGGCGTGCACACGCTCGTTGAGCGCGAAGATCAATGGTGTCGCCGCCATCGACAACGTTACCACAAGAATTAAAAGTTCGGATAATTGCGCGGCCATTAGACCCGCCCCGACCGCGACAGTGAAGATCACAAATGCGAATTCACCGCCCTGGGGGATGATCGATGCCAGTGAGAAAGCGGACTGGGTCTTCAGGCGGCTCAATTTTGCCAGCGCGAGAAGGATCGTGAACTTCGCTAACAGTAACCCCGCCACCAGCGCGATGACTAAGACGTATTGACTACCGATCAGTCCGACATTGACGGACATACCCACCGCAATGAAGAACAAGCCGAGCATCAATCCCTTCAGCGGTTCGATGTCTGCCTCCAGAGCATGCCGATACTCCGAGTCCGCGACCAATACCCCAGCCAAAAACGCGCCTAGACCCATTGATAGGCCTACCGCCTCCATGATCAGCGCGGTGCCCACTACGATGAGCAAGGCGACGGCGGTAAACACCTCAGGCACCCCGGTAGCGGCAATGATCCGCAGCACGTGATGCAACAAAAAATGTCCACCGACAATTACTGCGGTGATCGCCAGGAGCGCTTTGGCCGCCGCCCACAGAGTGGACGCCCCGGATGCCTCACCTCCGGTTCCAATCAACGGCATCAGCGCGAGCAGCGGGATTACCGCCATGTCTTGAAACAACAAGATAGAAAATGCCGCGCGCCCGTGGCGCGTATTGAGTTGATTCTTCTCCGCCAACATCTGCAACGCGAACGCTGTCGAGGACAACGACAACGCGAACGCCACGATCAGCGCTGTACGTACCGGTACACCCATTGCGTAAGCGGCCGCCGCCAGTACCAGTACGGACACGCCGACCTGAAGCGCGCCCAGGCCAAAAACGGATTTACGCATGACCCAAAGGCGCGCGGGTTGCAGCTCGAGACCGATGATAAACAGCAGCAAGACCACGCCGAATTCGGCGAAATGAAGAATATTGTCGACTTCGATTACCAGCTGCATTCCCCATGGACCGATGACAACACCGGCAGTGAGATATCCCAATACCGATCCTAGCCCCAGGCGTCGAAACAAGGGGACCGCAATGACAGCGGCGGCAAGGAATATAGCGGCTTCGGCAAATACGGACATAGGAATGGATCCTACCGTAAGTGTCTATACAAGGCTTGGTGGATTGTGTGTATGGGGACGGGAAGTGACACAGTGAAGACTCCCGCGGAACAAGTACACGGACCGGATCCCGCAATGGTGGTGATGAAGCGGATCGAATCTGTATTTACGCTCTACGGGTCCGGGTTTGGTGAGAATATCCTTGTTAGCACTAAATGTGTTGGCAGGTAGACAAGCAGCGGGAACAGCACCATCAACAACCCCACCCAAAGTGGTCCCGGCAACCAGATCTGTTGTGTGCTGCCGAGACCGAACACAAAGTTTATGTTTGCTGACGGATCGGTGACCCAATAACTGACCGGTAGCACTAGCCACGTGATGAGCGTCTGTGCCCACAGGGCGCGCCGATCATAGCCGAGACGGTATACAAGCCAGATAAGTACCCAAACTAGAAACACATGAAACAACGATAGGCCGCGGACCAGCCGGGCTATTTCATCGGAGAACATATATCCCGTTAGGTTCAATCCGATGACGTCATAACCGGCCGCGAGTCGTGAAAAGAAACCAAGGTTCCAAACCAGCTCCGGAATGATCATTGCTACTGCCATCGTGCTGGCGATGAGTCGGCTCTCAAACCATAGAGCCATCAACGTTGTCAACAATGCGATATCACAGCCCCAGAGAAAGTTGTGTGGACCCAACTCGACCCAATAGACCGGTACCAATACGCACACATACAGGGTATAAGGGATCTTTAGCCACAAAGAAATTGTCTTCGGACGAGTCATAGCAGTGGATGTTAGGTGAAACGATTCAGCTGCATAAAGTTCAGCTTCAGTAAAAGAAATTAAGCGTTATACACGCGACTCGAACAAGGTAAGCACCAAACCATCGCTGATTAGGAACCGCCCCGCTTCCGAATTATTGTAAATTACCTTTATCGTCGAGTAGTCGTTTAGTTTTCGGGATGTCGATCAAATTCTTGGAACCTAGAGTCAACCATCGTCGGACGGCTAATTATTATCAACTGAATGTTTCCCATTGTTGTGAGCCGCGTATTGTGAAATTGCCTGGTATTGGGTGGGTACTTCTACGGATGGTGTCGGCGTTAGTCTGCCTACTGCCTACATTAAGCGCGGCAGACAATTGGTCGTTTGACGAACTGCATAGAGACAAGAAAAGTGTGCTATTTGGGTTTCTGGGGGGTTTGTTCGCACACGAGTTGGGTCACATATCAGTGGCGACAATAAGGGGAGTAGACTTCGAGTTTGACGGTTTATCCATCGTTTATCCGGAAGCCAATCTGTCGGATAAGAACAGGCTGCTGGTTGCATCGGCCGGATTTCAAGTACAGTGGCTTGCTTCCGAGATCGCTTTTCATTACCTCGAGAAAAGTAAAGCTGACTTGGCGGCGATGAACACGGCTGCCGGGGTGATCTTGAGTCACCTAGGGGTTACCGCCGCCTACCTGACTTTTCTCAAGAATCATTCTCAAGGTGATATTGAGGGCATGTCGGAGGCCACGGGTATCTCCAATGATCACCTTGCGCTAGCCGTGGCCGTACCCGCCCTGTTGGACGGTTGGCGCTTGTTAGGAACGACCACGCCTAACTGGGTCCCCCAGCTATCGGTGTTGACCAAGGGCATCGGGGTGGCATGGGCATGGACCTATTGAATGTTGTCAGATCATCCCCTGCTCGGGATGTGTGTCAACTTCTCTGTATGTGATGGCGCAAGCCGGTAATGACCCCGGTGCCGGCAAACACCACAACCCTGGTCAAGGTAACCTGCGGAAGCAATAAAGTACTCAAGGCGCCGATGATGGCCCCCTTCGCGGCGCTTTGAACTTGGGTGCTTTCCACCGGAAGGTCATGGACTAAACGCACGAAATGCTCGCAATTGAAAGTCAACAGGTTCCATCTCAAATCATTGGCTTTGATGCACGCTCGCGCGTTTGCGACCACGATGTCTCCCGGTAGTTGACCTTGTATCGCACTGATATTGATGCGTCGTCCCTGTGTCACTTGTCCCCAAGGTTCTTCGGTCACTGCGTTGGTTCGTCTGGAAAGCGATATAAGTGTCGGACGACCATCTACGGATCGATCGGAGACAATGGCGTAATGCTTGAAGATCGGATAACAAACCTCAATCACCGCGCCTGGGCTGATTTGGTCATACATAAGATTACCGAGGTGGCATTAAGTATTTTGTGCAAACTGCTCTTTTTCAGTGAATGGATGGATTCACATGTCGATACATATGGGGTGTATATTCCCGAATCAAAGTGCCATTACATATTCGGACTGACCTGATCAGCGTTAGTTTCATTTGTGGTAATTCGTGGCCCAGGGCATCGACGATAAATCGGCCCCGGAGCTGTTGTAACTCGTCAACATGCCAGCACGCTAGTGTCGTTACCTCGGTGCGCGAAAAAAATCGCAGCGGTATCTTTATAGTGCACATGTGCTCGGATCAGACGGCCAGTGAAATTGGGCGAGCTGGTTATGATCGTGGGCCAGGTGATGGTTCAAATTAGGGTCGCGCCGCAACGGCGTATTGACTCAATTATTGGATCTCGGTGACCGCAGTGGATAGGCGGTTTGTTCGTGGGGGAGGTATAGAAAAATAGTTCAGGCGATATTGGATCGCAATACATCCGGTTCATGACACTCGGTCGGGTCGCCATAATAGTAGCCTTGCGCCAGGCTGATTCCGAATTTCGCCACCAGTTGATGAATGTTCTCGTCCTCCACCCACTCGGCGATTGCCTTGACGCCCAGCGCCTTTGTTACCAGCTGGATGTGCTTGACGAGTTGGCGGTCACGGCCGTTTGCCACCATATTCTGAACAAAACTCCCCTCGATCTTCACGTAGTCCACGGGGAAATGCCGCAGGTAAAGAAAGGAATTGAAACCGCTGCCAAAGTCATCGAGAGCGAAGAGAATTCCCCTGTTCTTGAGCTTACGCATCAATGTGGATAGGCCGGATAGGTGACGCAGAGCCTCCCGTTCGGTGATCTCAACAACCAATTCGCCACTGGGAATGCCCTGGGCGTTCAGTATATCGGGGAGTCCGAGCATGAACTGTTGGTTTTGTATGCTGGCGGCAGACAGGTTGACAAAAAGCTTCACCCCCCTCAAGGAAGGATTCTGTTGTTTGTACTTGAGCGCACTCTCGATGACAAACTGGTCGAACTCTTCAATCCCGTGCCGTTCCAGGTCAGCGATAAAGGTATTCGCGCTCAACAGCTCGTCACCGTCGCGGACCCGGGTGAGCACCTCATAACCGAACAGGCGTTTTGAGTTTACCGCGATGATAGGTTGCGTGAAGAGTGTCATGCGCCCTTCGCGTATGGCTTTCTGGACCCAAGCCTTGCGGCCGAAGCGTTCGCTTGCGCTACGGACCTCAGCGGGGTCGACGGTAACGACGCGGTTTCTGCCGGCCTCCTTGGCCTTGTGTACTGCCACGTCGCCCGCCACCGTCAGTTCCGCCAGGCTATGCCCATCATCTGGGTACGTGACCACGCCGAAGCTGCCGGATAGTGAAATAGGGCCCCTTTGGCTATCGATCTCGGTCAGCGATAGATCGCGGCGCAAGCGCTCTGCCAGCGCTTCGGCCTCTTCCACAGGGGTTCGCGGTAGGACCACGCCGAACTCATCCCCACCGGTACGCGCGACGATGCCGCTGTCCCGAGTATGGTTCATCAGTATCATCGTGACCTTTTTGAGCACTATGTCACCAAATGGATGGCCATTAGCGTCGTTGATGTGATGAAAGCGATCGATATTGAGAAAGATGATAGAGAATGACTCTTTACTTTGTTTAAAGTATTCGATCTCTGCTTTGATGCAGTCTTCGAACTTACGGCGGTTATAAAGCCTCGTCAACGGATCGTTATGCGTGAGTCTATTTACTCTGAGATTGTAGCTCTCGATGGAGCTCAAGAGTTCATTGAACGACCCGGATAGTTCATTCACCTCCTGGATCTTGCTGTCGGGGTTGATCCGCTGGCTCAAGTCAGTGTCACGAACCACCGTTTTGATGACTCCCACCAGCTTAGTCAAAGGGGCGATGATAAATAAGCGCAGATTCGCATGTATCGTTACCATCAGAATGATGAATAAAAACACGCTGAATCCTACGAGCAGCTTTAGGGTGACACCGACTGGCACTTTTAACTTTTCTATGGGTTGAATTACCTCAACGATGCCATTGATGTCTCCGGGTAAAGCCGACGTGTGACAGGACACACAGTGGTCACCGATCTTAATCGGATAGAGATAGCGAATAGCGTGTTCTTCGATGGAGAACTGCTCGGTACCGGTCAAGAAGACCTGAAACACGGCGGGGTCTATATCGGTTTTACGCGGGGTTTTGTCGTTGGGGTATGTATACTCCCCAGGATCGTTAGCAATGATGCGTATACTTCCCTCGTCGATCAACGCTTTGAGCTCTGCAATCGCCGCATCCATATCCTTTTTGGTACCACCTTGGCCCATGACCAGGTAGATGTTATGAAATGCCAGTTGAGCGACCTCGCGCCCATGGTCCGCAGCCAGGTCTTGCACCGCCACGTTCTTCAGGTAGGCCGAGGCCAGTACGAGCAGCACCACCGTCACCAAGAATGTGGCGCCGAACATAAAAAACACCAACCTATTGAGACTGTGGTTGCGGTTATTGTCCGTAGTAAGCAAAGACAATCGAGCTGCCTCGTTCTGCGACGCCAACTGCACGCGAACCGCAAACGCCCGGCGGTTTCTGAAAAGAATTCGCGTGGGTTCGGTTGCTGTTAACGCTCAAACTCACAGCCGCTAATTTCGTCGACTGCTCTCGTGTTCTTTAAATCTTAGGCGAAAGCCCGGTTTTCGCCACTGCAAAGGCTGATGTAGATCAATTAATCTGGCTGTTTTTGGGCCGGATTGACGGCATCATGGTTGGCGAGTGCCACATTGTTTATTAACGAGTTCACGCCGAACACACATTCTCGGCACTCATACTGGTACTATGCGCAAAACAATTCGCTACCACGAGCAACGGAACTTTTGGCGTCGCACCCCATAACTGGTTGATTTCTGAATGAAACTCATCGCGGAGAGAGTATCTGTGACGATATTCAACAGTTTTCGCGCAGGCGTGATCTTGTTTTGGCTGTGGTTGCCAGTCACGGTGGCGGCGAAAGAGCCCCTGTTTGGGGACGTCATGGCTGCGGTGGTGGGGTTACACGTCGACGTGCGGGATGACGCCCGCACCGCGAAGTCGCTGGGCGCAGAGCGCGAAGGCTCGGGAGTTGTCATTGACACCGATGGTCTTATCGTGACCATCGGTTATTTGATTCTCGAAGCGCGTGCGGTCAGCGTTGTGCTCCCCGGCGGTGACGTCGTTCCGGCGCGAATCTTAGCATACGATCACGATAGTGGTTTCGGTTTGATACGCGGTGAAAAACCACTTGGCGTTTCCCCCATGCCGCTGGGAAACTCTAAAGCCGTTGACGTTCGAGAGCCCGGGTTGGTCGCAAGTTATGGAGGGCTGGCCCATGTGCGGCCGGTGCGGGTAGTCTCGCGACGGGTGTTTGCGGGTTATTGGGAATATTTATTGGAAAACGCCATATTTACTTCTCCTCCACATCCGCTGTTTGGTGGTGCTGCACTCATTAATTCCGCGGGGGAACTAATTGGCATCGGCTCTTTGGTGGTGCCAGACGCCGTGCCGGAGTCCCGCCTACCAGGCAATATGTTCGTACCGATCGAGGCATTGACACCCATTATCGACGAGCTTCTTTCCCAGGGCCGCAAGTCCGTGCCGTCGCGACCTTGGCTCGGTATCTACAGTGAGGAAACAGCCGGCCGGTTGCGTGTTGCCCGTGTCGCCGATGAGGGCCCGGCGGCACAAGCCGGAATCGAAACTGGTGACATTATATTGACGGTCGCCGATCAACAGATCGCCTCGATGGAAGATTTCTACCGTCAGGTTTGGGCATTGGGTGACGCAGGAGTGCCGGTATCCATGACCATCCTAAAGGGTGCAACCACCCGCGATATCGTCGTGCACAGTATGGACCGATACAATTGGCTGCGAATTCATCCCCCGCATCAAGATTGATAACTGCAGACTGCGCTTTCGGTGTTATCGACGGCGCATCCGCGGGTGCCCCATAGTATTAGGTGGGGATCCCATTTGATTACGGAGTTTCACGCCCGACTCACCAGCCAAAAGATCCCGATTCCGGACAACAGTGAACATCTTGACCGGATCAAGTAAAATTCCTGGCGAAGGTAGATGTTGTTCAACATAGGAGGCTCAAAAACATGCGGACAGCATTAATTGTTTTGGTCTTGCTTGCACTTGCTTTAACGGTTGGTTCCCTGGCATGGGGGTTGATCTCGATGAGCAAAGGCGGTCAGTTCGATAGTAAGCATAGCCATGAGTTCATGTTCGCACGAGTTGCTTTTCATGCTGTGGCCGTCGCAATTGCGCTACTGGTTTTATACCTGTTCGTCGGCTAATGACTCAGCAGCGATGGGACACACTCAACGCACACTCTATGCGACTGCAAAACAAATAATCTGCTTCGCTCATCGACGGCTGGGCTTAGCGGCGGTACCCGGCACTAATCGGATACGACTCTGGGTGGCACTTTTGTTAATGTCGTTTTGCGCGATGCGTTATCAAGAATCGAGGTGTGATGACAAGGGATGAATGCGATGGCATTCGTCATCCCAGTGTCGATAGTGTTGGTGATCTGCGGTGTTGCTACTTCCGGGAACCAAATCCGTGGTGTGATTATCCGTGATTAATTGTTGCCGGACTCATGAGTGACTACAACAAGCTCTACTCGCACAATCTTTGTTGACGAAGTCGCTTTTGTGAGGCCGTAGGACGAGCCAGCGCCGATCACGTGGCGCGTTAATTAGAACGGGCATAGACTTTTCCCGTAATTTTAAAGAACATCAATCTGTTGATGATGGGCTGTAACTTTATCATTGGTGGTCTGCGCCACGGTGAAGGTAGCTGTTGTGGAATACCCGGTAGATCACTGCTTGACCCTTATGTAAGCGAGGAAACATAGTGGCACTGTGGATGCGATTTGAACACGCAGGACAGATGAAGTTTGGGATCCTGTCGGGGGACTTCATTACCGTGCATCAGGGTAATATGTTTTCCAGACCGACACCTACCAACGAGCAGGTAGACATAGCTGCAGTCAAGCTGTTGACTCCCACACAGCCGAGCAAATTTATCTGCCTGTGGAACAACTTCAATATGCTGGCCTCGAAGCTAAGTCTATCGATTCCGAAAGAGCCGCTGTATTTCATCAAAGCGAGTACATCGTGTTTGCCAGGCGATGCATCTATCCGCAGGCCGCGGTCCTATGATGGCAAGGTCATATTCGAAGGTGAGCTGGGAGTGGTAATCGGTAAGGAATGCCGGCGTGTACCGGAAGTGGACGTGCGCGAGCATATATTCGGGTACACCTGTGTTAACGACGTCACCGCCGTGGAGCTGTTACACAAAGACGGAACTTTTACCCAGTGGACGAGGGCTAAAAGCTTCGACACCTTCGGTGTATTCGGTCCAGTGATCGCTACCGACCTAGAACCTGAAGGTCTTGTAGTGCAGTCTCACTTGAACGGTACAAAGCGTCAGGACTATCCGGTCTCCGATATGATTTTCTCTCCCTATCGCCTGGTAAGTATGATATCTCAGGATGTGTCCCTAGTGCCTGGCGATGTCATCGCCTGTGGAACTAATGTTGGGGTTGGTTCCATGAAGCCAGGCAGCACCATCGAAATCTCTATCGAGGGTATCGGTATATTGAGCAATACATACGAATAAGGGGTTGTGTTTGGGCGGCGGTCGATCTATGCCGCGGGATGACAACGCGGTTACCGTTTCCCCGACGAACTGCCGACCCCTGCCGCTGACAGAAATTCCCGCAGGTGGCGGATATCTTGTTTGCTGGCGGCGCTACTGCGATGAGGACGGTGTAGCGTGCCCTCGACACCATTCAGCACGATGCGGAAACGTGCCCCGTGACCAGGCTGAACATCGGCTCCTAGCCAATTTAACAATGATTCGATATCCCGCCAGTGTATGTTGCCGCTAACAGGCTCGGTAAAGACGGAGGCCAGGGTGCGTTCGTGCTTGCTACTCATTTGACGATTAAGCTAGTCCGCATGTTGCTCCAAGGATCCCGGATGGTGGCGACCGGACAGGCGCATACTTGGGCGCAAAGCATCACCCCGGGCATTGGTCGAATTCTTTAATCCAAACAACATTAACTCCTGTTTTTGCCGCCGTGGCGCGATATGTGGGCTGTTGGTTATGGCAATCTCTCAGGTTGTCGCTCGCGCCGCCAGCTTGCCGAACAAACTTCGGCATTGGCAAAGGGCTATACTTGACACCAGCGGTAAGTCATCCGCTGAATCCGCCCGAGAAGCTGTATCGACAAGATACCCGATTATCTCGTTATTACAACTAATTTTAAACAGGTCCCACTCGTCTCGTGGGGTGGCGATGGTTATATCACTACTTATTGCGAGGACTGTTTATGGTAACGCGACTCGTTTCCATGTTGTTTGATCCAATTCAATGCGAGTTGCCGGCCTGCGGCGATCTGGCCTGCAGACATACGTTGAGCCAACATATCGCGATTTCTTGCGGCTTGTGAATTTCCCTGCGCCGCTGCAAGATAAAACCATTTGTAGGCTTGGAGATATTCTTCAGCAACGCCCTGTCCGTTGGTATAGTGAACACCAAGATTGTTCTGCGCTTCAACAACGCCCTGTTCCGCCGACTTGCGATACCAGGAGACGGCTGTTACGTGATCCTGGACAACGCCATGGCCATGGTCATAGATCACGCCCATGTAAAGCTGTGCCGCGCCGTCACCACGATCCGCGAAGCGTTGCAGTCCTTGTAAAGCGACGTCATAGTCTCCTCGGCTAAACGCGATGATGAGCCGCTCTCGGTCGGCAATATATTTGATCTGCTGTTCCAAGACATCCATGACCCGTGATATAGGTAACGGAAAAGGGGCGGACGCAATATCTTTCAACAGCTCGTGCTGATCTTTTATGGGCGCATTGTCTTCTGATTTCGGGCCCACACCCGACGCCAGTGACAGCGGCACGAGGCTCACAATGGTAGTAATGAATACTTTACGCTTCAGCATCTCAATGACGATAGGACACAGCGCTCGTATTATAATCCAATTACGACTCGTAGATATTAATCAACGCCGATAACTGGGGGCCCGCCATGTATCTGACAGTCAACGATATCGAGATGAACTATGAAATCTCTGGTAAGCATGAGGCCCCAGTAGTGGTCCTGAGTCACTCCTTAGGTTCCAGCACCGTGATGTGGAAACCACAGATTGAAGAATTAAACCCTGAATATCAAGTGCTGCGTTACGATACCAGAGGCCATGGTGATTCTGAGGCGCCGGACGGTGTGTACGACCTTGATACACTCGGCGATGATGCGGTGGCGTTACTCGATGCGCTCGATATCGAACGGGTGCATTGGGTGGGATTGTCCATGGGTGGCATGATCGGCCAGGGTATCGCGTTGCGTTATCCCGAGCGTCTGTCGACCCTGGTGTTATGTGACACCATGGCGGTAGTAGCGGATGAAATGCAAGGAGTGTGGCTGGAACGCATTGAGATTGCCCGGGAGTCCGGCATGGACGCATTGGCAGATCCGACCATGGAGCGCTGGTTCACGAAGGCCTTTCGCAGCACCCATCCACAGGCGGTAGCACCCATACGGCGGCAGTTTGTTGCCACCGCTGTCGCCGGTTATGTCGGGTGTTGCGAGGCGATAAGGCGTCTCAATTACCTGCCCAGATTGAACAGCATCGATACCCCTACGCTAGTGGTGGTAGGCGAGCACGACCAGGCAACACCGGTTGCCGCAGCCGATGCCATACATGACCAGATTGCGTTATCGGAACGGGTAGTAATTCGTAATGCGGCCCATCTGTCCAACATAGAACAGCACGAATCATTCAATACAACGGTGCTTGATTTTCTGCAGCGTCATGCAACGGGATAGACAGACGGTGAGAATTCGAGCTACCTCCTTCGGTAAGTCATATCCGCAACCCAATTATTAGTCTAACCAAATTTCTCCTCGGGAAAACGCCGCTTGATGGTCAATACTTGATTTAGGGTCTTGATCAGCGCATTCACGCACTCGTGATCGAGTTTTCGATTCTCCACGAGACTCCGCAGCTTGTGGATCGACTTGTCCACAGACCAAGCAGGCTTGTAAGCCCGCTGACTCGTGAGCGCGTCGAAAACGTCGGCCACAGTGACGATACGCGCCTCCAATGGGATTTCTTCGCCCTGTAGACCGTTCGGATAACCGCTGCCATCCACGGCCTCGTGATGAGCAATGATGATATTGCGCAACACATCAATGAACGGCATATGAAATAGCCCAAGCTCGCTTAACATATTGTCCACCATCTCCAGCCCTTTGGTAGTGTGGGTCTTCATGATATCGAACTCTTCGTCTGTCAAAGCCTCGGGCTTTAGCAAAATATGATCCGGCACCACGATCTTGCCCACGTCGTGAAGCGGAGCAAACATAAAAATGTGCTGTGCGTACTCGTCGCTCAAAAAGCGCGACTTGGCGAGTTCGCTGGTGATAAGCCAGGCATAACGCGACATTCTGTCCAGATGTGCACCGGTCTCGGAGTAACGTCGGCTTACTATCTGCTGCGTGGTACGCGTGACCCCAACAAGGTTGCGAACCATGCGTAGCTCGAACACGACGATCATTCCTATCAGGCGGGCAACGGGTTCCAGTTGGGCACAGATATGGGGGTAAAAAGCGTGGATTCGTAACGAGTTGAAAAACACAAATCCGAAGAATTCGTCATTCAAGACGATCGGATATGTAAAGCTCGATCGATAGCCTGAGCTGATGAGACGTTTCGTGTGGGTTTTGAAAGGGGTGTATGCGTGCAGATCATGAATGACCCGTGATTGACGGGTTCGTCGTAATCGATCGAGAGAACCGCTCTCTGCCAGTTTGGCATGATACGCATGCAATGCCGCCTGGCTTGCGCTGGTATCAAGAAAAGTCCTGAGATCATCGGTCTGTGGATCGTAAACGGCCACCGAGATGTGATCGATAATACTGAATCGCTCGCGTAACGTCTGATGGAGCGAGTGAAGCTTGTGCGATAAGGTTGCACCGTCCTCCATCGCAACCCATTTCGGATCCGAGAAGACGGTCGTTACGTTGTCATTACCCGTGGTCGGTGGCATTTTTGTCGATGAGTCCCCAGTTTTATCGGGCTTGACGTGCTTTGCGTCATGCCCGGAGCCGGGATTGATAACCAGCAACAGCGCGCGAAGGTATACAGACTAAAACAAAGAGTGTTATACCCTCAAAACTGTCTACAAAATGTTCCGTTCTCCAGTCATCATAGCGTGCGCGGGATGCTGACCACGATCAAATCACGATACATCTCTTTATATTATAGACGTTTGACCAATAATTACTTGCAAGTACCGGGTGATAATCGGTGTGCAGCGGTAGGATGGGGATCAAAAAAGTGATGCGGCGAGCTTTCTTGACTTGCGGCAAGTTCCGCGCCTCAGTGATAAGTCGCTTTATGCACCGATTGAACACGATAAAGATTTATCACTAATCGTCAACAAGGCGCTGGCGGGTTGCAACGCCATCCGGCTCGTTTATCGATATTACGCAGCGCCATTGTTGCTCATCGCGTGTCGTTGACGGTCACACCAGTAGAGCCGGATGTAAAGTTTATCCGCGTGTCACCGTCCGCATCGTCTGCTGCCTCGACCACGAAATAAGCGATCCCCACACCCAGCAGCAAACCAAACGCCAGGCAGCCGTTGGGGCTGCGCTCGCAGAATGAGCGCCGGTTTTCCGCGCTATGCATCCGGTACCACTCGGGTGCACTGCGGTGGCTGGAATACAGCGGTAACGCGACGCCCAAACCTGGCGTGCTATCGAAGTCGGTGGAAATCAGCCTCATGCTGAGCCGTGTGGCGGGCGAAGCGCCGAACTCATGTGAAAACTGAAGCATCGTGGCGATGGGTTCTGCGGCGACGTTGACACTGAAAGACAGGGCACAGGCGAGGATGGAAAGTCGGTACAATTTCATGGTTTTCACCGTTGGCGGAGGCATCAGACAAGAATGTAGCAATGGCCGGAGGCGGTCAAGGATACGGCCCGGCACAGCTCGGGCTGCGATGTTGATGGTTCTTCTCGTGAGCAGTCTTTACCGGTTTTAACCGCAATTTATCGTTGCGATAAGGGAGTGACGGCATGGTTGAACCAAGGATTACGACCCGGTAACAGCGAAGTCCATCAGCGTTGCGCAGCACCGATCCGGGCGGTGTTATGGGGTTGATATAACCAACAATTGCGGGTCTATCGTTGATCACTTCTCGATGCGTCGTGCGCAGACAATGGATGATAGCCAGGACCGGTGACGGGTGGAGTGTTGGGTAAGATGTCCTGATCGACATCCGCGCGATAGGTCCTGGTGTAACGTGCGATCACTTGGGAGGCAGCAGGATTCACCAGCCGCAGTTCCACGTGGTAGTCGCGGTTGGCTCGAATTCCTTGCAACGGTGGGGTGCGAAACATATACGAGGTGCGACCCCACTTGACGGTTTGCCGGACGATGATTGATTCGCCATCCGCGGGATTTTCGAATTCAGCCTCGAGGACTGTGCCGGCCGGGATGGGCCGTTTTACGCCAGCAACAAATCCATAATCGGCCTCGGCGAGCCGGTAATTGAAAATGAACCCGCCGCCGATGAATTCGATATAGGGCCGGTCTCCGCCTTCCGGCCCGGAGCAGGCGGTAAACCCTATACACATTATCGTAGCCAGTATCTTTTGCAGTGGTCAGCACCCCCTGGCGCGTTAATCATGCCAAGGATTTGTTGCACCATACCAAGTTTCAATGGCGCTGGTTCAGTAATCGAACCAGCTGGGCGTGAGCTTTGTGTTCGGCGATGGCCAGAGGCGTATTTCCATCATGGTCCATAACCTTCGCGTCGACTCCCCGGTTAAGCAACGCAGCCGCGATATCGGTCGCGCCGGCAATCGCGGCGATGTGCAGGGCGTTCTGGCCATGCTGGTTACGGGCATTAAGATCTATGTCCGGTCGAACGATCAAGCTGTTGACGATCGCTTGATTACCGGCGCCGGCAGCGCGCATGAGGGGTGTCCACCCCAGCACGTCCCGCATATTCGGATCGGCGCGATTCTCCAACAGAAAATCCACCATTGTGGTACGCCCCTTGAGGACTGCGACCATCAGCGCACTCCACCCTTTACCGGCGCGGTGATTGATGTTGGCGCCGTGTTGGATGAGAAGCTCGGCGGCTTGACGCTGACCGTATTGGGCCGCGTACATCAGCGCGTTGCCGCTTGAGCGATTGACCTGATTCACGTCGGCGCCCAACGCGATAAGACGGCGCACCAGCGTAATATCACCCTCGGCCGCTGCCAGCATCAATGCTGTCTTACCGTAGCGCGCGCCGGTGTTGACGTCGATGCCGGTTTCAGCCAATTGTCTTAGCGCAGCGACGTCAGAGTTTTTTATCGCCTCTCGCCAGTGGTCAATTTGCGGATCGGCGACCGCCGATCCGCCGATCAACATCAGCGCGACGGAGATTGCGATGTTTCGGGGCGGGTATTTGCGCATCGCAATGAGATCTCGGACGAGAACGCGTTCTAAGGCAAGTTGCGCCCAATTTTTAAGGACGGTTATCACGAATGGCTCACGACCCAGGGAAGAATCTTTGCGCCGAATCTTTGGTGCAAAGTATCAATCTCCGACGCATAGGTCTCATAGAGATAGCCACGATATGGTTGTCGCAGCGGAATCTGCATTCCTCTATTGATAACCTCCTGTAATCCGAGCTGTTGGTAATCCAATTGTGCTTCGGCGCCAATATGCCGAAAGACATTTCGCAATAACGACGCTGGATCGTTCTTGATGTCATCGAAAAAGCAAATATGAAATTGATCTTCGCTGAAAAATTTCAACCAGTTGTCAATTACCGTACTATATTTCATTTGCACCTTATTCAGCATGGTCGTTAGCTCAGCTTCGCCCAACTGCTCGAACTGCCTACCCGTATCGCGCAATAGCGCCACCAGCGCCTCCGACCAGGCCCGCTCAATGGGGTCGCGCAAAATCAGTATCAACCGGACCTTCGGCATCAGATCGCGAATGGACTGGATCCGGCTCTCCGACAAGGTGCAGTAATGAGGGGATTTCTCCCCCTTGATTCGATTGCCGGCGTCTTTGAACAAGTCTGAATAATAAGATAATGGTTTGTGAAAATACTTTGTAAAGTACTTGACCTCTCCAGAGTGCTCACCTCGCGCCAGAAATACCTGGGGATGTTTCTTCATCCGGCTGGCGAGCCACCAAGTCGCGGATTTAGGCGCGCCGATTATCAAGAAGTCCGGTAATGTGTAAGCAGCTTCAGGCATATGCGAATCGTCGCGGTCTAATGGATATGTACCGCCAACCACAAACACGGCGGTGTATCCGAGGTCCAAACTACGCGGTGTGGTGTGCGAGCGGGTATAAAAATGCTGTCGCCTGCCGACAAGGATAGCAATTCGCCGTCCAGATCCATACGTGCGTCGCCCTGCATGAGTAACACCCATTCATCCTGTTCTTGATCATAGGCGACAGGTTCACTGAAGGCCGGGCTAACAATCCTCTCTATTACTATATTGCGGCATTTAAGTAACTGATCGAAGCGCTCACCGTGTTGCGGTAGCCCGCCGATGAGGAAAAAGTTGAGTGGTTTCATATTAACCGCCTTAATGCGTGCGTCGGCTAGATGTCTACGAATTCCGGATCCTCTGGCGTCGGTGCGACTCGCCATTCCTGTTGTACGGGATCAAACTCGGCGATCTGTTTTAGGGATTGCTTGAGATATCTCCCTTTGCCCTGTGCAGCGACGCTGCCGTCTTCCAGTAATAATTCGCCTTCGCCATCAAAGAAACGTTTATTCTCCGATACGATACGGGCGAATACCCGTAGCTCTTGTGTCAGGGATATGGGCTTTTTGAAGCGCACCGATAATTCGACAGTGACTCCCCAAATCTCTGTATCGTTGTCGATCATAATGACCCGTCCAATGGTCTCATCGAGAATCGCTGATGCGATGCCACCATGAAGTCTGCCTGGATAACTTTGGTGCTGTACTAACGGAGTGAAGACTGCAAGAAGTTCCTTATTGTCGAGTTCGTAAAAGCCACCCTTTAGACCCAAGTCGTTCTTGAGCCCGCACACCAGGCACATCTTCGAATTGGGTTGTTTGCGTTCTATCTTGTAGCGCACATTGTGAACCCCGTAAATTGAGGTTCCTTACTGTAACCCAAAACGCTAGCCCCCGTAGCGGTGCTCAATCAGAGCGTGACGCATCGGTGAGGATTTTGCGAATATCCCGGCCCCAGGTTGCGAATACACCCGCGACATCTTTTCCTCGATAGAAGCTGGCGAGTATCGATGGATTGGCCGCGAGCAGTACGACGTTGTCACCTTGTTGGTAGATGATGATTTTTAGCGGCAAAAAGGGCAACAATTCAGGCGGTGCCACGCTGAGAAAGCGAATTTGTTCAGGTTTACCAAAAAAAACGATCCGATAGGGAGGGATATTGTAGCCACGCGTGCGCAGACCACAATCAACCCGCTGTACGCGCGAGAACCGATATCCATTCGCCTCGATGGCGCGTTGCAACTTCATCATTGCCTCGGGATATGGGTCCTGTGACTGGGGGAGCAGCATGACTGGTTCGGACGCCGATGCGGCGTTGAAATATAGAGCCGGCAAACCTCATCGTTGCCGTGGCGCACCATGCGGGCTACGGGTGACGCTGCCAATAACACATTGGGGACCACCGTTCACAATTGAAGACGCGGATATCAGTTGCTTTCGTTGAGGTCCGTTTCCAGCTGCGCGATCAGATGCCTGGCGATCGCCTTGAACGAACCGGTCTTTTCGTAAACCTCCCTTTGATGCACATAACTCGGACCATCGTCGATGTGGTCTTGGAGTCGATCAAAATATGATTCCTGGTGCAGTTCGTCGGCGATCGGTTGGGTGGCCCGCATAACACGTTGACAAAGCTCGCGCATCGGCACCAAGGTGCCCTGTATATCGTGGATATATTTTGCGTCTAAGCCTTGTTTCGACGCTTGAAAGTGGTTGTGTTTCTCGATCCACCAGTGCAAGGCGTGCGGGAATAACGGCGGGCGGCGAGCCTGCGGCGTGATGCGAAGATAGGTCACCAGGGCGCGCAGAAATCCAGCGAGAGTCAACGCCAGGGTAACGGTGGGTTGTGCATCCATGACCCTAATCTCGAGGGTGCCCAGATGCGGTCGTGGCCGAATGTCCCAGTGGATGTCATTGATGGTGCTGAACACCCCGGCCCGGGACGTGGTCTCGAGGAAGCTGGAAAAATCAACCCAGGTGTCGAAAGAAGGCGGGATGCCATAGCTTCGCGTCGCTGCCAAGATGCGATGACGGTAGGCGGCGAAGCCGGTGTCAAAGCCGCGCCAGAACGGTGAGCTAGCCGACACCGCGATCAACAACGGCAACAACGCCTTCAGCTCGTGCATCAGCGAAGTAGCCTCGTCACCGGATTTCATACCGAGATGTACATGGGTGGCGAAGGTAATTTGATTATGCCCAACATAGCCCGCCGATTTCTCCAACTGCCGATAACGAGGCATCGGTGTGATGAGAGCGAGCCGCTCCCCAAACGGGTGGGTGCCTGCGCTGCACAACAGCATATCCAATTGCTTACAGGTGTCCTGCAAATTCCTTAGCAAGGCCCGCATGTGGGCACCGAGTTCGTCGATACTGCGACATATCTTTGAGCACACCTCAACCGTATTCTGATTGAACTCTGGCTTGATGTGAGGATCGTTGGGATAAAAGTCCATCAATGGAAGAATGCCGTCGACGAGATCGAGGGTTTCGACATCGAGCAGTTGGAATTCCATCTCCATGCCTATCCACGAAGGATTGGAAGGCGTGAATTCCATAGACCGTTAGGCCTGGTGTTGTCGCGTCGCTTCGCGCACCACTTCGTCGAAGAAGGCGGCGCCCACTTTCAGGGCTTGCTCGTCAACGTCAAATGCGGGGCTGTGGAGCGGGATGTATTCTTGTTCGTGCGGACGCGCTCCGAAGCGTACATAACAACCGGGGATCTCATGCAGAAAATATGAGAAGTCCTCGGAGCCCATGCTCGGATGGTCCATGGCCATGAGACCTTTCTCCCCCACCACAGTGCGGGCTGCTTGATACGCGACGCGGGTCTCATGGTGGGTGTTTACGACCGGTGGGTACCCTTCGCTAATGGTGATATCAATATTGGCGTTATGCAGCTCCCCCAGCGCCCGCGCCATGCGCTTGAGGCCTTCGTGCAAATGAACGCGCACCGCAGGCAGGGTACTGCGGATCGAGCCTTCCAGGACAGCCTCCTCGGCGATGACATTGGGTGCACTGCCGGCATGAATGGTTCCAATCGTCACCACCGACGGATACACGGGGTTGATTTCCCGCGATACCAGGGTTTGTATCGCGGTGATGAGCAGACCCGTCGTCACCACGGCATCGGTGGCTTCATGGGGCCGTGCACCGTGGCCGCCCCTGCCTTTGACCTGAATCCGGAATCGATCCGACTGCGCCGTGATCACTCCCTCGGCCACCATAATCTCGCCGACTTGGTAATGATGGGTGACATGCCCGCCGAAGATCGCGTTGACGCCCGTTAGCACGCCCGAATTGATTACCACACGCGATCCACCGCCGCGCTCCTCGGCGGGTTGAAATACGAACAACACATTACATTCCGGGGGTGATTGCGTTAACAAGTTAGCCGCGCCGAGCACCATGGCCATGTGGGCATCGTGACCGCATGCGTGCATCTTGCCTTCGAAGGTAGAGGCGAACGGCAGATCGGTATTTTCCGCCCCCGGCAACGCATCCATTTCCGCGCGCAGCGCAAACGTAGGGGCCGACGCACAATCGGTCCGCAGACGCCCGATGACCGCACCGCCGGTGCCACTGTACTCGTAGTTGACGCCGAGGCGTTCGAGTTCCGCGATGATGGCCTGCGCCGTGTGTGCTTCTTCGAACGCTAGTTCCGGATGGCGGTGGAAGTTACGTCTGAGTTTAACCGCTTGAGGGTATACCGTCTCCGCTTGTTGAATCGTCGCCATCGCAGGTTCCGAGACAAGCATCTCACAAATACCAGTGTGGCGAATTGATCGGCGTCAAACCACCGGTAAACGGCACTGACGCGGGGGCAACCGCACATTCCCTCTGCAGGGCGCCATGCAAGCGACCGGAATCGCCACAATGAACACGCCTGTTACCGGCAAGGTGCGGGTTAGCCGTCAATGACAACTCGCCTTGCCCGCGGTGACCTTCACACTTGCGGACTGACAATCATATCTATCATCGCCTTGGTCAGCGGATGGTCGGCTTGCGCAAGCCGGTCGGTGATCGAGAAGTGATGTTCGTGCGGTAGTTCGAGATAGCGTGTTGCTAGCCCCGCTCGCGTGAGCCGTTGCGCGTAATCCGACGACTGCTGCAACCAGAGTTGTGGTTCTTCGGCGCCTGCGGTGACCAACGCGCGACAACGCACTCGGGGTTCCGCTGACATCACACTGTTGCGGACCGCCATGCCTTGGGTAAGCTGAATCTCCTCGTTCACCGACAGACGGGGTACCGACGCGAGGTCGTAGATGCCGCTGATCAGACCAACCGCCTTGATCAGATCCATCGGCAATCCCTCGCCATCCCAGTCGTGATACAAGGTCGTGGCGGCTAGGTGGGCGCCGGCGGAGTGTCCAGACAGGCTGATGCGATCGGGATCACCGCCGTAGCGCGGCGCGTGACGGTATATCCAGGCGACGCAAGCCAGGATCTGTTGCACGATATCGTCCAAGGTGACCGCTGGGCATAAATCATAGTTAACGAGTATCGCGATTGCCCCGGATGCGACGATCGGTTGCGCGATTTCGCTGTAGATGTCTTTGTCAAGACCGCGCCAGAACCCGCCGTGTATGAAGACATGTATGGGCAGGTCCTTGCCCTGCGCGGGAAACACGTCCAGAGTCTGTAATGGGCCATCCCCGTAGCGTAGATCGAGAACACACGGGAGGCTCCGCCGTACCGCGAAACTACGCGTCGCGGCATTATCGAGATAGGTTTGAAAATCCGGCACCGCGGCCCGGGGATTCATCTGGGATTCTAGGTTCATCGCATCAGGCATGGGCTTTTCCACTCAAGACTTGTTGCCCGGCGACATCGGCTCGGGCAACCAGTGGCGGTGACTGAACGGGGAAGAGAGTCTGAGTCAACGCATCAACGCTGACGATCGGATTCGGCGAGGTCACGGCATGGGTATTTCCTGGACCTTGCGGGGGACATGGAAACCGCGTTGCACCGCAGGACGTTCCGCGATCTCGACGTACCAGCGACGCAGGTTGGGATAGTCATTGAGATCCATCGTCTGCCACTCGAATCGGGATATCCATGGCCAGGTCGCGATATCGGCAATCGAATAATCGTCCACCAAGTATCGGTGCTCCGCGAGTCGTCGATCCAGCACCCCATAGACTCGTTTGTTTTCGGTGAGAAAGCGCTGTTCAGCATACTTACTCTTTCCCGGATTGAATTTTATAAAATGATGGGTTTGTCCGAGCATCGGCCCGACGCCGCCCATTTGGAACATCAACCACTCAATAACCCGCCAATAAGTCTCGCCAGCCGCAGGCATCAAGTGGCCTGTTTTGTCTGCGAGATACATCAAGATTGCGCCAGACTCCATCAACGTCATGCCGTTGTCGTGATCCACGATCGCCGGGATCTTATTGTTGGGGCTTATGTTGGTGAACCCCGAATCAAACTGGCCGCCCTTTGTGATGTCGATGGGGAGGACTCGATAGGACAACTCAACCTCTTCCAGCATAATCGAGACCTTACGGCCGTTGGGCGTATTCCATGTGTAAAGATCGATCATGGCGGGGCGTTTTCCAAGCGAAGATTCTGTAGTGTTCACGGGGGCTATTGTGGTCTGGTGTCGAGGTCGCCGCAATATACGGGTTAAGGGCCGCTGTGGGTAGCATATTGTGATGGGTCGTATGATCACCAGTCCAGGACCGGCCCAATGCGGTGTAACCACGCGCAGCTGTCGAACCAAGCGAACCGACGGATACGGCTAATAACTAACCGGCGACGCTGAGCTTGGGGGGTGATATCATTTCCGACAGTGGCCGCGGCCGGCCAACACCGAATCCCTGAGCGTAATCAATAGAAATTTCCCGCAGCTTCTCGAGTATCGCGTCATTTTCAACAAACTCGGCGATTGTCTGTTTCCCCATGACCTGGCCGATTTCGTTGATCGATCTCACCATCGCCAACGCGATCGGATCGTCAACAATATCCTTTACGAACATGCCGTCGATCTTTAGAAAGTCAACGGGCAAGTTCTTGAGATAAGCGAACGAGGATAAACCGCTGCCAAAGTCATCCAGCGCAAAACGGCAGCCGCGTGCTCTTAGGGTGCCGATGAGGTGGATGGCGCTGTCAAAGTTAGCTATCGCCGCGGTCTCTGTAATTTCAAAACAAATCTTCTCTGGAGGAATAGCCATTTCACTGAGTTGTCCGATGACGAACTCTAGAAAATTCTTATCTCCCAGGGAGTGTCCCGACAGGTTTATGGAGCACAGATAAATGCTATCCAGGTGTTGTGCTTGATCTGTGAGCCACGCAAAGGCAGTGGAAATCACCCATTGATCGAGCGCAACAGAAAGATTGTAGCGCTCGGCAGCCGCCAGAAACACGTTCGGTGATATCGTGCCGCCGGTTTCGTCTTGCATCCGGATTAGCAACTCAAAGTGCTGACGTTTGTCACCCACATTGACGATCGGAACAATGGGCTGGTAGACCAAATGAAATCGATTCTCCTCGAGCGCATGGTTGATACGCGACACCAGTTGCATCTCCCCATGTCTTCGTGCAAGTTCGCTATCGGACTCGTGATAGACATGAATGCGGTTACGCCCCGCGTCTTTGGCGGCATAACATGCGGCGTCAGCCATACTCAGAACGCTGGTCACTGTCTCGTCAGGTCTACCGATGAGAACCAAACCAATACTAACGCCGATAGTGAAAACTTTTTCGTCCCAAACAAACCGGAAATCGCGAATCGTCTTTTGTAGGTCTTCGGCGATACGTTCCGCCTGCTTTAGAGAGCAATCTTCCAATAAGACGCCGAATTCATCGCCCCCCAAACGCGCCAGGGTGTCTCGCTTTCTAACCTTGTCGTTGAGCAGCTTCCCCAATCGCCGCAGCAGTTCGTCACCCGCGATGTGCCCGCAGATATCGTTTATGACCTTGAACTGGTCCAAATCGAGATAACATAGGGCGTGCTCCGAGTGGTCGTCACTCGCACTTCGCAGGTTATGCGTTAGCCGTTTTTCGAACTCGCGTCGATTAACCAAGCCGGTCAAGGAGTCATGGGTTGCTTGGTAGGAAATCTCTGCAGCCAGCTTGTGGGCCTCGGTAATATCCTCGCAGACAACCAAAATAACCTGTTTGCCGTCCACATCCTCGGTCACGCGAGCGGTTTCTCGCGCCCACAGTACGCTTCCGTCCTCGCGTATCCTGCGCGCCTCCCATCGATATAACTGACCTGGTGCTTGAGTCGCGTTGTCCAGGTGTCGCTTCACCTTGTTTCGGTCGTGGCTGTGAACCAGCGCGAGTAATGACGTGCCGGTCAGTTGTTGCTCGGTGTAACCCAACTGTTGGGCGCCGAACGGATTGACCGACAATATTGTGCCGTCGGCACTGACGGTGAAGTACATGGAAGGATTGTCGTCGTACAATACACGATAGCGCCTTTCGCTCGCTCCCAGCGCCGCCTCGGCCCGCTTCTGAGCGGTGATGTCGGTTCCGGTGCCGCGGTAACCCCGAAATACGCCATCCGTGTCGAAGATCGGTTTGCCGCTGATCTTTAGATATCGCGTGCCCTTTTCCAGCTTCGCTTCGTACACGAAGTCGCGGAACGGCCGTCGCGCCTCGAGATCGTCCAGGTGCCTACTCCCGGCCTCTGAGTGTACCGTCTCGGACATCACTTCCTCACGGGTTTTACCAATCAGGTACGTGGGTGAGGTGCCGGTCACCTGTTCGATGCGGCCCGAGAAATAGGTAAAGCGCAGATCGGGGCCCATCTCCCAGATCCAGTCCGAGGCCGCATCGGCGACATCACGAAAACGCTGTTCGCTGTTTCGCAGCGCCTCCTCCATCCGCTCGCGTTCGGTGACATCCTGTACCGTACCGAGCATACGGGTGGGCTTTTCCGCCCCATCAAAGGTAACCTCTGCCCGTTCATGCACGACCCGTACTTCCCCGGACGGTAGCGTGATTCGATGTTTAATGTCGTAGGGTTGCTGCTGATACAAAGCCTTATCGACCGAGTGCATTACCATTTCCCGGTCGTCGGGATGGACTAAATCTAGAAACGCCTCATAAGTCCCAGCGAACCCCTCGGGTTGGATAGCAAACATGCGGTAGACCACATCCGACCAATCGAGCTCGTTGGTCACCAGGTTCCAGTCCCAGCTGCCTAGAAGCGCGATACGTTGGGCTACCGCGAGGCTGGCTTGGCTGCGGCGCAGTCGCGCCTCCGCCTGCTTGCGGTCGCTAATGTCAATGACCGTGCTTTGGATGGCGGGCTCGCCCTGCCAATGAATCGTCCTCACGAGATTTTGCAAGATCACCGTCGACCCGTCCTTGCGCAGCGCTTCGTATTCATACTGACTGGGGGCCGGTTCCCCCTTCATGCGCGCATTGGTGTAGCGGCTGAGGCGTTCACGCTCGTGGGGCGCGACACAGGCATCCATGGACTCTATCGTCACGATCTCGTCCGGTGACTCGTAGCCGAGCATGTCGGCAAAGCTCTGATTCACGAACATCGGTTTGCGTTGTCGATCGATGACAATTCCTTCGATCGAGCCTTCGATCAAGTTGCGGAAGTGCTCTTCGCTTTCGCGCAGCGCCTCCTCTACCTGCTTGCGTTGGGTGATGTCGATAAAACTCACAAGCGCCCTGTCTAACTCATCCTGTTGCCCGCGGACCACCAATGTCATTAGCATGTTCATGCGCCGTCCCTGCAAGGTCTTAAGACTTGCTTCGCCCTCGAAGCATGTCTTTCCATCCGCAATGGCAATGAGTTCCTCTTTAAATACAGTGAACGATTCTGGAACAAATAGTTCTTCTAAAGAGCCCAGCAATTGCTCCTTATTCTTGGCACCGAATAGTTTCAGGCTGGCATCGTTGACGTCGAGAATGTCGATACGATTCAGCGCATCGCGGACAAACTCCGGATGGTCATCCAGGTAGCCACGTATGTCTTCTACTCCCTGGGCTTTCAGGTCATCGAGTGCCGCCTGAACCTGCGAATAGTCTTCCTCCCATAGGGATACTCCCGCTGACTGGAAAATAGTTTGATATCTAATCTTGCTGTCCTGCAGGGTTGACTCAGCACGTTTGCGAGCGCGGATTTGCCACATCAGGTAGGTACTCAAACCAACGAGAAAAACAACGACGGCAAGCACGATCGCAACGAGCCCGGCATGCCGTTTCATAAAGTTCGCCGGTGTGTTGACCACGACACTATCCACCGGAAGAGAGGCCGATGAAATACCAAAGCGTTTCAAGGCCGCGTACTCGAACATTGGCCGATTGGGGCTTTGACGCATCACCTTGATAGAAGCGACCGGCGCTCCCTGCAGCACCTTCTCAACCATCAGAGCCGCTTGTCTGCCCTGCTCGCGGTGGCTCAAGACAACGCCCCCCAGAGCGCCGCTGTGCAATGCATTTTCCCGGAGTACATAGACCGGCGCCGTGGAACTTTCCGTCATCCGGACCAGCGCCTGTCGTTTCCCCAACACCTTCCCCGCTTTGTCGCGAAATGCGGTCAGACGGAGAACCGCGGCGTTGGGTCCAATATGCGCCAACTGCTGCGCGAGTTGTTCCCAACTCAGGTCTCCCAAAGACAGGACCTGAAAGTCGATATCCGGATATAGCTGGGATAGGTGATCGAAGGTTGATCGATCGGCGTCACCACTGGGGGTCGTATCGACGACTGCTACGATTTTCTTCAGCGGCCGCTGCAAGGACTGCATGAGGTCGATGGTGCGCTCATAAGACAGTGCCTCGACGACGCCGGTAATCGACGGATGATCATCCATCTGCCCGGCCCGGTGTACATCATTCACCGCGAGAAACACCATCGGGACTTTCGGAAACAGTTGATCCTGATGGTCCAGGGCAAAGTTCAGTGCATTGTCGTCCGAGAGCATCACCAGATCGTAGGGCGGGCGTTTGGCGAGCTTGTGGGAGAGTAACCGCAAGAAGTTGTCCTTACTCACGTCGTCCAGTACACGCTTGCTGTCCATATACTCGATATCGAGGGTCAATTTGTGTCTATCGAGCACCGACCGTATGCCTTGCAGGATCGTGTCCGAGCTGACGAACGTCGGGTGGTAGGAGAACAGCAGCAACACCCTCTTGTGACTGAGATCGGGGCCGGACTTGTCGGCGGCAGGCAGCGACGTCCACCCGACGCACATCAGTGTCCCGACGGCAACGACCAGAGTCCGTAGCACGCTATTGGTTACACTCAAAATTCACAACCCCTCTTTTTACCGGGCTTGAATGCCGTCCAGCCAGTGGTCCGCACGGTAGTCCGCGGGTGTTACCGATGCATTTTTTCGAGGGACCAATATTTTGAAAACTTTTTTTAGGACCGCCTCCGATGCACTCGGGTAAGTATAGATAAAGCAACGAATTTTGATACGTCTCACCACCCCGGGTGATACCGCAATCGAGGCTAAGCTGTTGATATATGGAACGTATACAAGCTAGCCCGCATTGCTCACCAGGATCTCGGATGCTGGCCCCGGGCTCATGCACCTGAGCCCCCTGCTGTGCGGGGACAAGGCGGGGACAAGGCGGGGACCAGCCAGAGCCGGGACCGTCCCGCCTCTATTCTTGCCAGCTGACAATGTCGCCATTTCTTGGAAGAAACGCTGCGGGCTTTGTCGGTGCACAGTCATGAATAGGGGGGCGTCTGGTGAGCAATGCGGGCTAGCTAGGGGTGATCCGATTGGGAGTCTCGCGGATACCGAAGCCGCCGTTTTTTTATTAGTCCACCCCGGCATCAGCGCCACGGTGTGGGCCTAAATTTTGTAAGATAAAGTGCGCTCGCGAGGGCAGCCGCGCCCGGCGATGTCCCGCTCTGCTGGTGACACGGCGAACGATAACGGTCAGCGAATTTGATCAATGGCGTAGATCTTTTCCATGATCTGGGGCCGGATCAGTGCGTGACCCTTGCTCTGCCAATGGACGAGTTCGGTGATCGCCGACGGCACGACCTCGACGAACTCATAAAGATCATGCGGCGCATAGTGATACTCGGGCAATGCCAGTCCGCACACCTTGAAGGTGACCCCGAGTTCCGCGTAGTAACGCATGCGTTCCACCGCCTGTTGATATTTCTGATAATTGTGTTTGGCCAGGGTCACGATCTCCATGCCGTGTAGCACAATCACCACGCTGTTTTGTTCCGGGGCGTAGTCATAGGGATGTTCCGATAACGGATTCAATAACCCGCGTACCCAATACAGCGCAGAATTGATTGCCTGTGGCTCGTTGAAATAGAAATCAAAAACTACCTTTTGTGGTTCATAGGGGGTCTGCGCAAACTGCCCAGCCATGGCAGTACTGGATAGAAGAGCAACGATACCCGCCAGGGCGCCGGTTACGTAACGAGGAACGACTATGGTCATGACAGACCCTCGGTGACTTGGACGGCTTTACTGTAGGCTTTCTGTAGGACGGAATCCAGGCACGCCTAGCGTTTCGTCTTCTTGTCCAGCGCGCGCAGTCGGGCAAGTTTCGCGGAAATCTTCTGTTCCAGACCTCTATCGACCGGCCGGTAGTAGGTTTGCCGCGGCATGCCGTCGGGAAAGTAGTTCTCGCCGGCCGCGTAACCTTCGGGTTCGTCGTGGGCATAGCGATAGCGTTGGCCGTGACCAAGCTGTTTCATCAGCTTGGTCGGCGCATTACGCAGCTGCATGGGCACCTCCAGGGAGCCCAATGTTTTCACGTCAGCGCCGGCGGCGTTGAATGCGGTGTAAACGGCGTTACTCTTGGCGGCGCAGGCGAGATAAACAATGGCTTGCGCGATGGCGAGCTCGCCCTCGGGACTGCCGAGCCGCTCGTAGGCATCCCAGGCGTCCAGGCATATGTGCAGGGCACGCGGGTCGGCGTTGCCGATATCCTCTGACGCGATGCGCACGACACGGCGCGTGATATAGATTGGATCACAGCCGCCGTCGAGCATACGCGCGTACCAATACAACGCCGCGTCCGGCGCTGACCCGCGAACCGACTTGTGCAGCGCGGATATCTGGTCGTAGAACACATCACCGCCTTTGTCGAAGCGTCGCATACCGCCGGTAATCACTTCGCGCACGATCTTGGGGGTAACCAACAATCCGTTATGTGTGTTGTCGGCAAGATCGGCGGCAATCTCGAGAAAGTTCAGTGCCCGGCGGGCGTCGCCGTCCGCCGCCAAGGCAATCTGGTCGCGCAGGGGTTCGTCAATGGTTATCTTTTGTTCTCCCAGCCCCCGCGACGGGTCGGTCAGCGCCACGTCGATGACTTTTCGTATTGCGGGTCGGTCCAGGGCCTTGAGTACATACACCCGCACACGAGACAACAGGGCCGGGATCAGTTCAAACGAGGGATTTTCGGTGGTTGCGCCGACGAAGGTTACGGTGCCGTCCTCGACGTGGGGCAGAAACGCGTCCTGCTGCGCCTTGTTGAAGCGATGGGCTTCGTCGACGAATAACACCGTGGGCCGATGCTGATCGCAACGCGCCTGCTTGGCGCTTTGCACCGCTGCGCGAATATCCTTCACTCCCGACAGCACTGCCGAGATGCGCAGGAACTGGGCGTCGGCGCGCTGCGCGAGTAGATGCGCGAGTGTGGTCTTACCACTGCCCGGCGGACCCCAAAACACCATCGAGTGCAATAGACCGCCCTCCAATGCCCGCCGTAGCGGTTTGTCTTCAGCCAGCAGATGGTCCTGTCCCATGAACTCGTCTATCTTGCGCGGACGCATCCGATCGGCGAGCGGGCGTAATGCTTGGTCGTCAGCCAACATAAACCATTCTAACCCGTATCGTGCACCAAGAACCCTGGACGGTGGCGACCGGACTTACCCTGCGCGCAGTTCCCCTGCTGTGCGGGGACAAGGCGGGGACAAGGCAGGGACAAGCGCCGGCGTTCGCGACCGAGCCAGCGCCGGGATAGGCGCCTACTCGGGGACAACACGGCGCGCCGGGATTGATCGCATGCCTCATTTAAACCAAGTGTTAGCTGTAATTGTCGCCGCTTTGGTGAAATGTATCGGCCACATTAGGGCTGGTGTTAGAAACCGTTAATGCACCGTGGGTGCACAGATCGTTGGATTGCAGCGGTATTCATGATCTGAGTGCATCGAGAGAGTCAAGCAATGCCGCTCTATCGCGCTCGAGTTGCTGATAGGACTGTTCGAGCCTTGCCGTTAGTATCCCTATGGCCTCGACTACCCCGGATTCCAGGCCACGCCGGGCGCTGGCGCGCAACGAGGGTCTCAGCAGCCGGTAGATTACAAACGGCGCCAACCAGGCAAGAAATAGCAAAAGTAGACTGTGGATAGCGAAATCGATGCCCAGGAAATCGCCACCGTCGGCCAGCGCCTGCTGGTAACGGGTCACGACGTGATACGCGGCCCAGGCAGTGGCGGCAAACGGCAGCAGATACATTGACAAACGCGCGAATGAGCGCACACTCCGCAAAACTGGGGTGCCCGGTTTGGACAGCGCCCGCTCGAGGCCGGCCGTTGCCGCGCCGATCATCGTGTCGTCCGCCGGTGCCAGGCTCAATTTTATCGATCGCTGCACCGCGCTGGTGGCGATACCATGCACCTCGGTGTCGATCGCAGCCTGGCTGACGATGTCATCCACATAGTGTTGTGACTGAGCCGACCACAGTTGCGCGGATAGATCGGACAGCTCGATACTATCTGGCGCGACCGATTTTCGCATGCCGAACCATCCGCGTTCTCGATTCCGAAAACGGTTGGCGATGGTCTCAATGGGCCATCGCATACTCTCCCGGAGCTTGGTCAATATCTGCTGCGCATGAACACGATGGGCTTGAACGAAATGCCGCCAGGTTTTGTCATCCCCGAGTCGCGTCTTGAACGTGGCACGCAGCTGCTCGAGGTCGCGCAGCCTCGCCCAGACCCCCAGTCGTTTGAGTTCGGCCAGTCCGTGGGAATCAATGGCTGCGCGGATAGTCTGTGCGATATGTTCAAACTCATCTGGTGTCGCATCACCTGCGCAACTGCTTGTCAGAACCAGCGGGTCATCGAAGCCGGCATGTTCGAGATCGGTGACGAACTCCGCGATCTGTTCCTTTGTACCGATATCCCATTGATTCATTACAAACAGCCACCGGTGGCGATGTCCGCGTTGGCGAACGATTTGCCAACCGGCGTCGTCGCGATAGCGCTCGGGGCTAACTACATAGATCACCCAATCAATATAGGGCAACCATGCGAACACCAGTTTACGGTTGGCGGTTTCGGTACTGTCGATGTCCGGCATATCGATCCACACCACATCTCGTTTTGAATTGTCCTGGTGGTGGGCAACGCGGGTCTTGTTGACCGGAAACTCCTTGGGCAGTGAGGCCAGCGCATGGGACTCGTGCAGGTACAGCGTGACCTCCCGGGAGGTCGGGCGCTCGACCCCGACCTTGGCGATGACTTGTCCGGCCAACCGGTTTAAAAGGCTGCTCTTGCCGACGCCGGTACCGCCGAACAGGCCGACCACTAAAGGCCTTTTATCGCTGGTCACGAATAAGTCGTCTGCGGTGGCCCGTTCTATTTTAGACAGCGACTTACGGTCTGTTTCCGTGAGCCAGCCCTGGTCCATCGCGGTGTCCACCCATTGTGTAAGCGCCGCATAGGCTTGTTGGAACTCGTTGCTCACAATGTTTGCCTTAGTTGTTCTATGCGCTGTAATTCTTCCCGCTCGACCAAGAATAACCGGTCATCTCGTAGCTGCCCGGGTAGACCGGAAAACGCACGGTTACAAAATCGTGAAATTAGCGTGTTAACCTGATGTTGTTGACGGATTCTGAGCTCGTCTTTGATTGAATTCACGTACTTACCGACTGCGCTCTCGGTTATGAACGAGGTCAATGACAACATCGCTGGCGTCAGCACCAACTCATTGACCCCGATCACGCCGGTCTTAAAGGCCAGCGCTACGCCGGCGGCATCCGCTGTGACGCGGGCTGCGCGCAAGCTATTTAGGGTCGCGGGACTTTGCGCCAGTTTGTCGTAGAGGGTGCGCGCCGTCACCGCGATTTCCGACTCGAAGTCGCGCTGATAGTGACCGACCGCGTCGATAAACTCCTTTCGCGCCGCGCTCGATCGCTCATCGAACAACTTAGCCATGGCACGCCACCAGTTGGCATGGTGTCCCTCGGTGCCGACACCGTCCCCAATCGTGCGGCGCAAAAATAACAATAAGTGCTCGAAAATCTCCCCCAGGACGTTGAGTTCGACCTCGGTTCGCGAGGTCGCTGACTCGGTCTTGCTTGCGAACAGTCTACGAAACGGCCAAGTCAGAAACTGTCTGGTGCTCGCCAGAGGTTTGGCGAGGGCCGGGATCTCGAGTAGCTCCAAGAGCTGCACCATGGCTCTATTGAAGGTGGCGTCGTGACGGGAATGCTCTAAATACTGTTTCTGGTAGCAGCCGACCGCGTCGCGGACCGCAGCGTCGACGGTATTTCGCCATCGCGCGGCTGCATCGTGTTCCAGCCGAACCGGTTGCAGCCATTCCTCCCAGTGCTCATTGAGGAAGGCATTGGCGCCTTTACGGCGTGCCGTCGCATCGATCGGGCGTAGAGCCTTGCGTACCGCGCTTAGAAACCTGTCTGTAGCCGGGTTATCCAACAATCTGTCGAGGCTTCCATCGTCAACGTAGGGTAAGTCGCAGATCGGCACGCGCCGTGCGTTATAACGGGATTCGTCAACCCGTCCTTGCAGAGCGAGCCGTAGTTGTTGTGGATCCTGACTTGCTTTGTTCAGACAAATTAGCAGCGGGCGACGCAAGGGAAACAACAAGTCCAAGATCTTCCACACCGTCCAATCGGAATATTTCTCCTTGCTGACCACGAGGATGATCAGATCGGATAACGCGGTGACCTGCGTGATCAAAGTACGATATTCTCGGGACGAATACGAGTCAAAATCTGGGGTGTCCCACACGGCATACCCGGTTTTCGCTAAGGCATTAATCGGATCATCGACAGTACGCAATGACGCCAATTCTTTGGGTGTTGGTGAGAAAAACGCACTAACTTCGCGTCGCTGTGTATCGCTAGTATTTACGGCAAACCCCTGCAACGTGCGCGTAAACCCAGCGAGCGGGCTGGTCTTTGCCGCCTCTTCGCCCAACAGCAAGTTGACAATCGTGCTCTTGCCAGCCTGTGTTGGCCCCAATACGGTGACGTGCAACGGCACCGGCCTATGTTCCATGAGGTCCTTGAGTGCGCTGATCGCCAGGTCCAAACAAAACCCCGGTTCGCCGATCTCGCCGCTGGAGCCGTTGCCGGTGCACTGGTATCGCGAGCGAAGGCGTAGCAGAAAACCGTGTAGCAGTTCTGCGCCGTCCTTCGAGGGTGACATTATCAGTCGACGGTGGGGAGGTTGCCTAGTCTGTGTGGCCGGCTCTGGCAAATAACGGGGCCGTAATTCATGACTCCGCCGCCATTTATTGAAATTGCTCCTCGAGATCGAGCCGATACGCTTGCTTCCTAGCGTATTGGTGAGTAGGCACGCGCGGGTTCAAATTGCCTGTTGGTGAGTGGGGGGATGAAATTTTCGTACCGCCAGCAGATACTCCGACTTGGCTACCACACCATCTCCATTGAGGTCGAGCAACTCATAATCTACCGGGAACCCGCCGCCCCCGGCGTGTGCATATTCCTCAGCAGTCAAAAATCCATCGTGGTCTAAGTCCATCTGTTCAAATAATCCGGTTGCAAACGACTCCATGGTCCTGGTGTCGAAACCTTGTGCGCGTGCTCCGCTCACCAGTAGTAAAAGGATCAAGAAAACTATCGAATGTCTCATAACAGTTGCGATTTCGGCCTTGGATGATGGCATTATATGCCAGAAACGGTCGATCTATACCCAACTCCCGAGTGTGATACGCAATCCGCGCCGCGCACTAGCCCGGATATTGCACCAAGGCGGCAAAAACAAGAGCAAGTATCTTGGTTGAAGTACGGAATTCGATCGATGCCCGATGTGACACTTTGTGCGCGAGTATGCGCCGATCCCGGCGTCGGCTCGGTCTCGACGCCTGCACTGACGCCTCACCCAACCCATCGTTACGGCCATGCATTTCGCTCCAGCGTAGCGCTTGTCCCCGCACAGCAGGGGAACAGAAGGGGAACTGTGCGTGGGGCAAGCCTCGTCGCCATCACCCGGGATCCTTGGTGCAATATCCGGGCTAGCAGTCTGTCGGACTTGGGCGAAAAATTGTATTCATTGACGGCTTCCTCTGATCGTCGACCGTTTTAATGTTTTAGCAAGCCGTTGTGCTCAATACGAGACAACAGGCTCTATT
>CALZGZ010000137.1 GCA_945787105.1 uncultured Gammaproteobacteria bacterium | reverse complement strand
TTGAACAATGATCCCATAACGATTTTTGGCGATGGAATGCAGACTAGGTCTTTCTGTTATGTATCGGATTTGATAAATGTAATGATAAAATTTATGGAAACCCCGGTCGACTTTACTGGACCTCTCAACGCGGGCAACCCCCTTGAATTCACAATCTTGGAATTGGCGGAAGCCATCATAACGTTAACCGGTTCCAGGTCTGAGATCACAAGCAAACTCCTGCCTGGTGATGATCCAAAACAAAGATGTCCAGACATTTCATTGGTCAAGCAAGAACTGGGTTGGGAGCCAAAAGTAGGCTTGGAAGAGGGCCTAAAAAAAACCATCGATTACTTCGATCAATATTTAAGACACCATTCTAAGATTTGAAATAATTCGAGCCTGTGAATCGACGAATTCTTGTTACTGGTGGCGCCGGGTATATCGGCAGCCATACTTGTAAGTCTTTATTTCATCATGGTTTTGAACCGATTTGTTACGATAATCTTGTTTACGGTCACCGAGAATTCGTGAAGTGGGGACCTTTGGAAGAGGGCGACATAAACGATTCTCAGCGCCTACATTCGGTGTTTCACAAGTATCAGCCTGAGGCGGTCATGCATTTCGCTGCCTATGCATATGTTGGAGAATCAATGGCCGACCCCTTGAAGTACTACAAGAATAACGTGCACGGCAGCATGACTTTGTTAAACGTTATGCGGGAATGCAATGTTGAAAACATTATATTCTCCAGCACGTGTGCGACCTATGGTATACCAAAGGCTATTCCCATTCCTGACAGCCACGTGCAGCAACCCGTTAATCCCTATGGGCGTTCCAAACTAGTGATCGAGCATATGCTTAGAGATTATGCATATGCGTATAGTCTTCGCGCTTGCTCCCTGCGCTATTTTAATGCAGCCGGTTCAGATCCAGATGGTCAAATCGGCGAGTGGCATGACCCTGAGACTCATCTGATACCAAACGTAATGTTGGCTGCGGCGGGAAAACGGGAGTCAATCACGGTGTTTGGCGATGACTACGACACGCGGGATGGAACCTGTGTGCGCGACTATATACATGTGACTGATCTTGCCGAAGCCCACGTGCTCGCACTTGAGGCTGTTGAAGAAAGGCCGGGTCTAAAGACTTATAATCTGGGTAACGATGAGGGATATTCTGTCAAAGAAATAATTGACGTCTCCGCCGGCGTATGTGGCCGAGAAATTCCGGTTCAAATAGGAAATCGTCGACCGGGCGATCCGCCGGTATTAATCGCCGACTCGAGTAAAGCAAGAACAGAACTAGGATGGAAACCAAATTACGATAATTTGGAACAAATTATAAAAACCGCATGGGACTGGTTCTCAAGAACGAATTAAAGAGTATTATATGTGCGGTTTAGCCGCTATTTTTGGTTACTCCAATCGCTCGTCCCGCGTCTCAAAGCGCGAACTCACGCTGATGCAACATCAAATGCGTAATCGCGGACCAGATGGAGAAGGTATCTGGTTGGAAAACATTATCGGTTTGGCCCATACACGTCTATCCATCCTCGATTTGAGCGATGCTGCTGCACAACCTATGATGGATGCAACAAGTAGCAGCGTATTGGTGTACAACGGAGAAATCTACAACTACAGAGAAATAAGGGCAAAACTCGAACGCAAAGGATATGTGTTTCGCTCCAAAAGCGACACCGAAGTACTGCTATATCTATACCGCGATAAAGGCGAGCGATTAGTTGATTATTTGCGTGGTATGTATGCGTTCGTTATCTGGGATGCTAAGAAGAAAAGCTTATTCTGTGCGCGTGATCCATATGGAATTAAACCACTGTATTACTCCGACGACGGTAAGACGTTACGCATCGCTTCTCAAGTAAAAGCGTTACAAACCAGTGACGCGATATCCAAACAGCAAGATCCCGCAGGTATTTGTGGCTTTTATTTGTTTGGACATGTGCCGGAGCCCTACACGTGTTTGCGAGAAATTAAGTCGTTACCAGCAGGAAGCATTCTGCGGTGTGCACTTGGCCGAACACCGGACATCCGCTCTTTTTTTTCGGTTTCCAACGCGTATGTTGCCGCACGGGCAGAACGGCCCGAGGTTCTGGAGCCAGGACATTTTGCGCAAGCAATTCGAGAATCTGTGATTCATCATATGTTGGCGGATGTTCCGGTAGCGGTTTTTCTATCGTCGGGAATAGATTCCGGAGCCATATTGGGGCTGATGCGTGATGTCTCCGATGAACCCATTGATGCCTTCACGCTGTCTTTCGACGAATACAGGGGCAAAGAAGATGACGAACAGCCGCTGGCTGCAATGGTTGCCGACTATTATGGCGCCCATCATAGACCGTACATATTTCCAAGAGATGAAATTTCCCGATTGATTCCGACATTCTTAGAAGCAATGGACCAGCCGTCTATTGATGGGTTGAACACTTGGTTAGTGAGCTATGTCGCGAAGCAACATGGCCTAAAGGTTGTGTTATCTGGTGTTGGCGGCGATGAGTTGATGGGAGGTTATCCATCGTTTCGCGATATTCGGCAATCCGTAAAAATATTGCGTTTTATTAGCACCGTACCACAGCTAGGAGAATGGTTTCGACAACTCGTGCGACTACTGAGTAGCGCCGGTTTACCCCTGAATCCGAAATTAGGCGGGCTAATTTTGCTCGGTGGCAGTTACGCTGGTGCTTATTTGCTGCGACGCGGCTTGTTCATGCCTTGGGAACTGCAGAATCTGGTAGGAGAGGAATTTGCCCATGAAGGTCTTTCGAAGCTCTCTCCTATCGCGCATATACAAAACGGATTACAGCCAGATCCTGAAACAAATTTTGGCCGCGTCGCCGCTTTGGAATCCACATATTATTTACGTAATCAACTGCTGCGCGACTCGGATTGGGCGGGGATGGATCACTCAGTGGAAATTCGAACTCCACTTGTCGATGCGGTGTTGTTGGATAAACTTGCGCCTCTTCTCGTCGACGCAGATTCCACCAACAATTTTAAGGAACTATTGGCGCAGGCTCCGCGAAGGCCATTGCCAGATAAGGTAATAAACAGGAACAAAACCGGTTTTGGATTACCGATTCCCATATGGTTAGAAGCGATGCCAACGCTTGACACTTGGCGCCGTGTACCGTTACTGGCCAGAGACGGATGCCACTGGGCACGACGGTGGGCTTATAACGTAATGTCACCGATCTTCCAGCCGTCGTAAACCAAATATTGAAGTCCAAACGCGTATTGATATCTACAATTGCGCCAATCAGCGGAGGTGTTCCGCAGATGACGCGATTCATTGTCGAACAGGTACGAAGCTTAGGACTCGTGCCGATTATTGGTTACTATCAGCCGTATCGGGCCGCGCCAAGTCTATCCGTCCCTAGTTATCGTTTACTGCGTGGCAAAATTGGCAAACAACAGCATCAAGTATTTGACGGCGTCGAGGCGCACGCGTTGGGCACTTGGTTGCCAGAACTCGAGTTCACACACTACTTGCCTACTCACCTGTGGAAAGATCTGTTATCGAGTTGTGAATACCATGTGTCTGTATCGGGGAATTGCCTTGCAGCCACACCATATCTTTCAACCAACAAACCGTTCTGGGCTTGGGTGGCCACCCCCTGGCATGACGATCGGAAAGATCGTGTGCGTTCCTTTCCACTGCTTAGACGTTGCTTGGATAAAGTCATCAACTCTCCGGCGATACTTAGACTCGAAAGGAAAATAGTATCTACCGGTAATGTCATCGCAGTGAGCCAATACACACGAAAGACTCTTAATAATATTGTAGATTACGATGCGGTTAAGGATATTATGCCGGTACCTGTGGATGCACACTTTTTCACACCCAAAAATAATAGTAAATATAATCGGTCAGTTGGATTTGTCGGTAGACTCGATGATCCGAGAAAAAATATAGAGCTATTTATCGATGCCATCGCGTATTGTCATAAAAATAACCACCCCATTAGTGCAACACTAATTGGCGGGACTATAAGCCATACGTTACGTTCAAAAATCCAAAAACTTGCATTAACCGAACACATCAAGACAGTTGATTGGGTTGAAACCGGACAGCTGCCCAATTATTTGACGGCAATGGACGCCTTTATCATTCCCTCCCATCAAGAAGGCCTGTGTATCGCGGCTTTGGAGGCCATGAGTTGCGGAATACCGGTAATCTCAACCAGATGTGGCGGACCAGAGGAATACGTTATTCATGAAAAAACTGGATTGCTGGTGGATTCTAATGCTGACGCCGTAGGAAATGCGCTGTTACATGTCGTTAATAATAGGAAATTTCATAGACGTTTATCAGAGCAAGCACGAAAAATAGTCGTAACTCGGTATACCTTGGAAACTGTCAAAACAGCATTCGAAAATAGTTTTAGAAATACATTTGATTAATGCGCGCTGCCGAGTCAGTCTTGTTGACTGAGGGGCCCCGCACAGACACCTATTGCATACGCGATGAGACATACAGATCAAATACACCAGGAATTCTTCGGACCTGACCATGTCACGGTGATAGAGCCGCCTAAAGGTTGGCATATGCTCGACGTAAGAGAGCTTTGGGCGTATCGAGAGCTTCTTGGAGTACTCACTACGCGAGATATTAAAGTCCGCTACAAACAGACGGTGCTTGGCGTGGCTTGGGCGTTTATTCAACCAGTCGTAACAATGATTGTATTTACTGTCGTGTTTGGCAAGTTGGCGAAACTTCCCACCGATGGACACCCTTACCCGATATTTGTGTATTCGGCGTTGTTACCATGGATGTTTTTTGCCAATGCAATCGGTTCCGCGGGTGGATCCCTGGTAAGCTCAAACCACTTAGTGAGCAAGGTGTATTTTCCACGACTGATTATTCCCTTGTCGTCAATGGGTTCGGGTCTGATTGATCTAGCAATATCTACAGCTATTTTATTGTTGTTAATGTTGTATTACGGCGTGCCCCTGACAATACAGATACTTGCTGCACCCCTATTACTACTGGCCGTTCTCTTCACCGCGCTTGGGGTCGGAACCCTCCTATCTGCGCTAACCGTAGCCTATCGTGACTTTAGGTTTGTAGTTCCCTTCATGATACAAATATGGCTTTTTTGTACACCCGTAGTCTACGCGGTTAGTCTGGTTCCAGAACGCTGGCAATGGATCCTTGGGTTGAATCCGATGACCGGCATTGTGGAAGGGTTCCGCGCGGCGTTTCTCGGTAAGCCTTTCAATCTAACTGCACTAATTATCTCGTTTCTTATCTCAACACTTATATTTTTCATCGGTATCACATACTTTCAAAAAGTAGAACGTCGGTTCGCTGATATTATCTAACCAATGGCATATACAAGACACACAAAGTTATGAAAGCCGCTGTTCGTGTAGATAATTTAGGAAAACAATATGTTATTGGTGGCGCCGAACAATTCTATAGATCCTTTCGCGAGATGGTTGCCGGTATGTTTACAGCGCCGTTTCATAAATATCGAACATTAAAGGGGGCAGTAAACGAAAAAGATAAGTTCTGGGCTTTGAGAGACGTCAGCTTTGAAATACGGCCCGGAGAGGTAACCGGCATTATTGGGCAGAATGGTGCAGGAAAAAGCACGCTTCTAAAAATATTGAGTCGAATAACCTGCCCAACAGAAGGAAGAGCCGTTTTGAATGGGAAAGTTGCCAGTCTGCTTGAAGTCGGTACTGGGTTTCATCCTGAACTTACAGGCCGTGAAAATATTTATTTGAACGGCACAATACTAGGTATGAAACAAAAGGAAATTCGATCTCGATTCGATGATATTGCGTCATTCGCTGAAATCGAAGCATTTTTGGATACCCCAGTGAAGCGCTATTCAAGTGGAATGTACGTTCGTCTGGCATTTGCCATAGCAGCCCATCTTGATCCGGATATACTAATCGTGGATGAGGTGTTAGCGGTGGGGGATGCTTTGTTTCAGGATAAGTGTCTTAGGACACTGAGTTCCGCGTCGAAACAGGGGAGGACTGTGTTGTTTGTAAGTCACAACTTGAAAATGATTTCGGCTCTATGTGACACGTGTATTGTGCTTGATAAAGGACGCTTACATTCTATGGGAAGTGTTAAAGATCAAGTTAATTTGTATCTTTCCAAACTATCGAGTGAAACAGAACCCGATACAAACATCGCGGAAATGAAAGAACATGGTCCTATGGTAATTAATGACATCCGTGTATTTTCCACAGTAAATAACAGTTCAGTGATCAAATTAGGCGACGACATTGCTTTTGAGTTTAATTACGAAGCCGATAATTTGAGTGGTAAAGCCATTTCAGTTGGCTTTTCATTGCAGGATATTACATCTGGTGAGTTTGTTTTGGTCTATTACAGTGAATTTAATAACAAGTATTTTTATGACGTTAATGGCCAAGGAACTATCAGATGTCAAATTGATAGATTTCCAGTGGTGCCAGGAAAGTATCTTGTTGCTTGCCGAGTAGTAGCAAACAATAGAGAAATATATTTTAAAGAAAATATAGCCACTGTCGTGATCAACGAAGGCGACTATTATGGTACCGGCCGCCTTGGTCATCGCGCGGCGGAACTTACAAAGGTCTTAATTGATGGGGAGTGGGAGCATCATGTTGGTGAAACATTACATGGCAACGTGGATGAGTTGAACTGAATGATAGCGGCCAACTTGTGCCTAACCAGTATTTGTGTAGTTTTCTCGGGGTGATATGGGTGTAAGTATAAATACGCTCAGGCACGTAAAATATGGCTCAAAGCGTTGGCTATGGAATTTTTTATTTCGTAGTTGTAAATATATTGTGCTCCGGAGACTTAACGGAACCATTGCGTCGGGACTATTTAAAGGTATGCATTTTACAACGTCAGATCTTTCCAGTACGCCTATGCCAAAAATACTGGGTACCTACGAAAAAGAGATTCAAGAGGTCTTGGAGAAATGGAATCATGAAAATTTCAATCGCTTTATTAACATTGGTGGGGCAGAAGGATTTTATGCGATTGGTATAGCCAAACAATTTAACGTTGAAGAAGTAATTGTGTACGAAATGCTCAAAGAAGGGCAGGCTATGATTCGCATGATCGGCGAACAAAATCATCTTCTATCAGGTGTAAGAATATATTCTAAATGTGAAGAACATGATTTATACGAAGTATGTGATGAGCACGCCAACGATTTAGTGCTAATTGATGTTGAGGGCGCCGAGATCGAGTTACTAAGCTCAAGAGTTGTGGGGAAGCTTCGCAACAGTACGGTGGTGGTGGAAGCGCATGATTTTAAAGTAACTGATTGCACTAATATTGTTAGGACAATGTTCTCCAGCACACATGTAACAAAGATAACATCTAGCAAAGTTAGAATGAAGAAGGACTTTCCGCTTTCCTATCCACTCCCGAAAGCGATAAAACTTGCCATGATGGATGAGCGACGACCAGAGATAATGAATTGGATTATTGCGAGTCCAAGAAAACCAACGACATACACGTTCTGAATTGTAGTTTGATGTGAGACTCGTAAACATTAATCGGAATGTTCCCCATCGAATTGCGCTGGTACGTCGGGAAGTGTAGAGCGTTTCAGATGGTCACGTGGGCCGGGAATGGTTGTGAAAGGCACTATATTGTTTATATCACCTAGCGCTTATCCTATCGGTGGTGTCGCGACATGGTTGGATTATCTTTCTAAAGGCCTCCAGGAAAAAGATTGGCGAGTTGCCGTAGGCCTTGCCTCTGGCAGATGGCACGATGCACAAATATACAAAGAGAAACACGAATGTCTGACGGCTAGGCCGATAACCAATAACACTGGTTCGAGAGGAGGTCGTATTCGAGCGATTGAAGATATTATAAAAAAAGTCAATCCGGAATTAGTAGTTGGCGTAAATATACCCGACTGCTATATAGCCGCGGTAAGAAGTCGTGGGGTTAACGTGTCGCCTAAAATTGTGATGACAGTGCATGCCATACAACCGGACTTCTACGAAGATGCAAAAGAGTATGCTCACGTGCTAGACGGCGTAATTTGCACTAACAAACTCGCTTGTGAATTAGCGAAGGTGGATTCTAAGTTGAACGAAGAGCAAATATATTATGCCCCCTATGGTGTTTCACTTAATAGTAAAAGAAATATAAAGAGAGTACTTGGTGAACCCCTTAGGCTTGCATATGTTGGACGTTTAGAACAATGGCAAAAACGAATTCACGATCTGCTGCCTATTTTGGCACACTTAGAAGGTGCTGGAATTGGATATCAGTTGCTTATTGCTGGAACAGGACCTGAAGAAAACTGGATCAACAGGCAATTTGGATCTCGGATTGAGAGACAAATTGTTCAATTTCTCGGTGAAGTTCAATTACATGAAATGAAGAAAAGGGTTTACGAGCGAGCGGATGCGTTAATCGTAACATCAGCATGGGAAACGGGACCGATCATTATCTGGGAGGCGATGGCGTCGGGCGTGCCCGTTGTGACAAGTCAATATATCGGATCGGGTCTAGAAAATTCGTTGACTAACAGAAAGAATTGTCTGACCTTTCCAATAGGAGATACGCGTGCGGCTGCAGCATGCATAATGCAATTAATGGACAAGAATGTCAGAGACAAGCTAGTACGGGGAGGCTATCAAGTCATCAACGAAAAGTACAATCAAAACTCGTCGGTTGAAGCCTGGGATCGTTGTTTCATGAAGATCATGGCCTCTTCGATTAACAATGAAGATGTCAAACAGTCATTCAAAGTTGCTCGCCGCGGGCGTCTGGATCGTATATTTGGGATAGAATTGGGTGAAACGGTACGTTCCACATTTGGCAGGCGATATGTCCACCATTCAGCGGGATCAGAGTGGCCGCATTCGTACGGCACTCGCGATCTTCATGATTCATCGTTTTGGTCTTTGGCTAAACGGTTGGACAAGGCCACCACTTAGGATAATTCTCAGACCAGTAATTGTCGCGAGCGAATAAGATTGGCTTCGAATCAAGAACGACCGATATTGGCAAATCTAAGTGTTTGTGTTTGTACGTATAATCGAGCAAAAAGCTTAGCGCACACGCTTTTTAGCCTGACCCAAATGAAACATAACAAGTCTTTGGATTGGAGGCTTCTTGTAATCGATAACAACTCAAACGATCAAACTAAATCGGTGATCAAAGAATACGAGGATCAACTCCCTTTACACTATTTTCGCGAAACAAAACAAGGACTGTCGCATGCACGTAATAGGGCATTGAGAGAATGTGATGGCGAAGTATTAATCTTTACAGACGACGACGTTAAAGTTGATTTAAATTGGTTATCTGCCTATGCAGAGGCTGTAACCAGCTTTCCAGATGCTGATTATTTTGGTGGGCGAATATTACCTCATTGGCCGACTAAAAAACCAAAATGGATTCGAGACGAAACAATGCCCCTCATAGGAGGACTATTAGTAATATGCGATAACGGCGCGGAAGCTCGCTATTACCGAGATACTGATGTGGGCCCTTTCGGCGCTAGCTTTGGAATACGACGGCGTATGTTCCAAAGATTATCCCCATTTAGGGAGGATCTTGGGCCCAAACTTGATATCCCTGGGCGCGGAGATGACTACGAGTATCTGCTGCGCGCTAAGCGCGCTGGTTATCGCGGTATTTATTGTGGGCCGGCCCTGTGTTATCACCAAACCGATCCGAGAAGACTTCGAATTAGATATATGTATCGTTTTGGTATACAAAAAGGGATTGCGGAGAAAAGAATTTCAACTGATAACCATTCTGCCGGATCTATTATCGGCGAACTCAATTATGCAATTCTTGGAGTGTTGCAGTTGTGCAAAGGTCGTGGTGATCGTTTCCGGCAATGTGTGATCAATATGGGAATTCAACGCGGACTGCGACACGGTATATGAAAAATATAGGAGGCACAAATACAACGATTAACCTTATCGGATGTTAACAATTGATTTGCATGTTATCGATAGAAAATTAATTTTCGTTTTGAACAAAGCTTTGGTTTTAGTCAATGTTCTTGGCACTATTTGGTAAACAAACTGTTATATGAACGACAGGATTGACGGCCTCGTTAGCACAATCATTCCAGTATTTAATAGGCCTGAGCTGTTAAGTGAAGCCGTTAAAAGCGTCCTTGCGCAAACCTATCGACCTATAGAAATCATTATCATTGATGATGGTTCTATTGACAGAACTCCGCAGGTTGCTAAAAGTCTAGCCGCGCAACATCCCGAAGAAATTATATGCCGGCGAAAAACGAATCGAGGCGCTGGTGCTGCGCGAGAACTTGGGCGGCAAACAGCAAAAGGCGAATTCATACAGTATCTTGATAGTGACGACTTGCTTGCTCCGGATAAATTCGAGACACAAGTAGAGGGTCTTCGATCGAACCCCGAATGTGCTGTGTCCTATGGAAAGACTCGCTATTATCGAATTGGAGAATCTCCGCAAGACATTGCACACAAGCGAACGGGTGAGAGAATTGACAAGATGTTTCCTGCGTTCCTGCAATCGAGATGGTGGTCTACTTCGACACCGTTGTTTACCAGAAGTATCTGTGATCGTGCTGGAGCTTGGTTGGAACTGAGTAACGAGGAAGATTGGGAATACGATTGCCGTGTAGCAAGTTTTGGAGCCCGCTTGCATTATTGTTCGCAGTTTGTTTCCGATACACGAGACCACGATAGTCATCGGTTATGTCAAGACTTTATGAATTCTTCCAACGTACTGAAAGATAGAGCGTACGCGCATGAGCTTATATACCAACACGCAATTAGGGCGGGTATAAAAGAGGACACACCGGAAATGCAACACTATGCCAGAGAGCTATTTCTTCTATCTCGTCAGTGTGGTTCCGCGGGATTGTTGAGTGAGGCAAAAACACTGTTTTCACTTGCTCGAGACGCCTCGGGGGCACGGGGCAACAAGGCGGAGTTTATAATTTATAAATTCCTTGCCACCTTGCTTGGTTGGTCTCGTATGGGTGCGGTTAGTGAAAAATTGGACTCGTTACGTTCAAAAATAATCTAAGAGTTGACATGACGGGGTCTCAAGCTTGCAATAATATAGTTATTCTTATGTTTTTCTGGCGAATCGACATTGCCAATACTGTTAAATAATCGTTTATCCATCGTAACTCGCGGTCTGGATCAAGACGTCATTATCTCGGCACCTTGGTTAACCAATTACCCGCGTGTCGACCTAAAGCGACTTTCTAAGTAAGTGGGTAAAAGTTATCTAGATGTGTCCGTGGTGATGAGTGTTAAGGATGACGAACATTTCGTAGCGCAATCTGTTGAAAGCATCCTTGAGCAAGATGATATCGATTTTGAATTCATAATTGTAAATGATGGATCAACCGACGAGACTGGAGAAACGATCGCCGAATTCCAACGTCTAGATAGCAGAATTAAGATTGTCGAACAAGAACACAAAGGTTTGACTAACGCATTAATAACGGGGTGCGTACTGGCAAGCGGTAAATACATAGCGAGACAGGATGCAGGCGGCGACATCTCTTTACCAGGTAGGCTACGGAGTCAATTCGAGCTACTAGAAGGGGATGACGATGCGGTAATGGTTGGCAGTGGCGCAACAGTTGTTGGGCCCGACGGTGAACACCTATACGACACTGTAATGTCTCAAAATGAACTCGATCAAGGCCTTCAAAGTTTGACCACTACGAACGTTAGAGGTCCTCCTCACTACTGCACAATGATGCGAAATTCAGCCTATAGGAAAGTTGGTGGATATCGTGGTGTATTTTACGTGGCACAGGATCTGGATCTATGGTTGCGACTTTATGAGAATGGCCGAACTATCGCCGATGAAACAGTTCGCTATGTAGCCAAACTCCGTCCTACAGATATCAGTTGTTTGTATAGAAACAGTCAAATAGAAACCACGAAATATATTCTTGAAGCCGCTAGATTAAGACGTTCGGGTCGGGATGAGACTGTAATACTAGATCTCGCAAGCCAGTATAAACAAAAAACACCGAGGTCGAAAATTACTCGAAAGTTATACAACCGTAAGCAAGAAGCGAAAGGCTTATACCATATTGGGTCTTGCATCAACTTAACGGATAGTGAGCGGGCACGTCATTACTATCGTCTTGCACTTAGGAAACAGCCTCTTCATCTACGCGCCTTGTTACGATTGCTATCAAGTTACCGTACTAAAGTATAAAGCTCAGCAATACTCCGCAGGTGCTGATGGCATTTTATTGTATACAAAGCTCGTAAGCTATCGTAGTTATTGATACGTAATAACCACGTAAATAATTGCGTACGCGATTTTGAATCAACATGGATTAGTAGACGCATATAAGTCTGAGATATCTATATTGGGTATTCTTTGTTTGCCGTGAGATGCTTGGCTAATTTCCTTTGCGCCGGCTAATAACAGCCACGAATTGCGATCATTGGTCACTGGTCACGGGAGAAAAGACTGTTTCGGTATGAAATTCCATCGCACGCCAAGACTTTCCCTAGCAATACCCACGTATCGACGAGGGAGTTCACTGGTAAAGACAATTAAACAGGTACTTTCTCTTAAACGAAAGCCCGATCAGATACTCGTGCTCGATCAGACGGAAACCCATATAACAGATACGGAATTGAAGTTAAGTGCTATGCAAAAGAAAGGTGACATCGTATGGAAGCGACTGAGCGCACCGTCGATACCGCGGGCGATGAATATCGCTTTGATTGAGTCTGATTGTGACCTTGTCTTATTTTTAGATGACGATATAGAAATTACAAGCGAAGTCGTGAACGAACATATAGAGGGCCACGAGAAAAGCAACGCAGTAGTCGTTGTTGGTAAGATCACGCAACCGTGGCACCTTCAAGACTTGGAAAACCCGCAGTATAAGCAAAACTTCAGTTTCACTTCTGATATATCAGGGTATATAAATTCTGCGATGGCAGGCAATATGTCGGTAAACAGAACGAAAGCTATAGAAATTGGTGGGTTTGATGAAAACTTTGTCCGTGTCGCTTACCGTTTTGAGGATGAATTCGCGCAGAGAGTAACGAGCGTAGGTGGGCGAATCTATTATTACCCTGCAGCGAGCATATCTCATTTAAAGATAAACGAAGGTGGCACTAGGACATTTGGCAACCATTTAACGACAATAAAACCGCATCATTCCGTAGGGGCTTACTACTTTTTTCTTCGTGCACCAAAAATTAAGCATCGTATTTGGAATGTCACAATACGGTTAATGACTTCTAGCCTCACGAGACATCATCTCAAGAAACCGTGGTGGATACCAATTACTGTAATCAGTGAGCTGTGCGGCATGGTCTGGGCGATGCGTTTGTATATGAAAGGTCCACGCTACATCAATACACAACGCAGACTATGTTAGCAGCGTCTATCTTAGTTGCCTTAATGTTATTGATTTTATGCTTCAACAGCATACGAGCAACTGTTTTCATAGTCATAGCGGTTGGGATGATTCAGGATCCGATTAGAAAACTCGTGCCTGAAGAACCTGTCTTTTTTGTTGTTATGGTGGGGATTTTTTTTGCTACAGGTATGATTGGCGCAATGCTTCGAAATGGTACGCGGTACTTCGTTCCATTACTTGGTTTTAATAATCTTTTATATTATCCAATAATGTCGTTTCTAATTATTTTATTGATACAAACGTTTGCCACAATCATACGTTATGACCAGGTAGTTTTGGCTGTCGTTGGATTGAGTGGATATTTGGCGCCATTGTTAGCGTTGCCACTTGCGTATTCTTACGTGAATACGCTGGAGGACGTAAAAAGACTTCTAGCAGCGTATATTGGTTTTAATTGTTTTGTAGCGCTGGGGGTATATCTTTCGTTTTTGGGTGTTGATTGGGCAATTCTCAAACAGGTGGGGCAAGGTATTGTTATTTATGATTTAGGCACTGTATTAACGGCGCATTCGGGATTTGCAAGGAGTGCAGAAATCGCCGCTTGGCATATGGCGGCAAGCGCCTGTATGTTGGGAACACTTAGCGCTTTAACGAAGAAAACGTCACATCGATTCTGGTTTGCGTTTCTGATAGTGATAATGGTAGGCGGCATTGTGCTGACAGGACGGCGTAAAATGCTTATGGAAATAGTTGTATTTGGGTTCTTCTATTTTTCGATGTTAATATTTACTCGAACAACTGGAAAAAAAGTTTTTGTGGGGACTTTGATAATAGGATTAGGATTAACGGTTTGGTTCGGCCTTCAAGAGATGTTCCCGGAAAAATATGAAAGTCAGGTTGATCTATATCTGAAACGAGGCGCAACGGTGTTTGAGGATGCACCGCAACGTTTTTCACTCCTAGGGCTTGGAAGCTTACAAAGCGCGTTGCAGCGTGTCGGATGGTTGGGTGCTGGAATGGGAATAGGAAGTCAGGGAGCGCGCTATTTTAGTGACGCGTCTGTTACCGCTATCATTGGAGGGTCGACGGAAGGTGGTCTCGGAAAACTTGTTGTAGAGTTAGGTATGCCGGGTCTTTTCCTTCTATTATGGTTGCTGTGGCGGATCAATCAAAATATATCGAAGATCTTGCAGTATTGTAATGTCGTTGATAAGACAGCAGCACATTTAGGGGTGGCTATAGCGGCATTTCTTGTCACAAACATATTAGTATTTGTAGTGGCATCGCAAGTATACGGAGACTTGTTCATATTACTGCTTCTGGGGATATTTGTAGGAATTTTGTTCGCTACGCCTAAAATTTTCGGTTCTAGACGACCGTTCGTCGACGTTGAGGAAAACAAACAGCAATACGTAAATCCGGTATCGTGAGCAAAAACCGAACACGTATTAATCTAGCAATTATCGCAACTCACCCTATTCAGTACCAAGCTCCATGGTTTCGAGCACTATCTGAAATTACTAAGATACAGCTCAAGGTCTATTATATTGCCATTCCAGATGACCGTCAGCAGGGACAAGGATTCAATCATGCGTTTAAGTGGGACATTCCTCTGTTGGATGGTTACAGGTGGTCGATACTGAAGTCGAGTAGAAATAATAAGTCTTCGCGCTTTTTTATTAATGGAATTCACCGTTCTGGAGAGCACCTTCGGCAAGACGAAATAGATATGTGTTTAATCACGGGATGGCAGTCCTTTGGATTATTACAGGCTCTTTTTTCGTGTAAAAAACAAGGTATACAGACCTTGATCCGAGGAGACTCCAACTCAATTCGTATACGACCCTTCTGGAAAAAACTATTACACCGCGTTTTATTAAAACAATACGATGCATTTTTAGCAGTTGGAAAAGAAAACAAGCGATTTTATCTAGAAAACGGTGTCGACCCGACGCGTATATTCTGGTGCCCGCATTTTGTTGATAACAAAAGATTTATGGACCAGGCCAAGCAAGGGAAAGACAAAAGATCTGAAATTCGAAAAAACTGGGGTATTCTTGATCAAGAAGTATGCTTCGTTTTTTCGGGGAAATTAGAAAGAAAAAAGCGCCTCCTGGACGTGATTCAAGCACTAGATGCAGCGCGCAAAGAAAACAATACGATACGGTTACTGGTGGTTGGTTCTGGAGAGCAAGATGCACAAGCCCGTCAACTGGCCATCACTAATTCAATCCCGGTCGCTTTTGCGGGATTTCTTAATCAAACAGAGATTAGCGATGCATACGTGGCTGCAGATTGTTTGATATTGCCTTCGGATCATAATGAAACTTGGGGCCTGGTCGTTAATGAAGCTATGGCTAGTGGTCTACCGGCACTGGTTAGCGATCAGGCTGGTTGTGGCACAGATTTAATAATATATGAAAAAACTGGATTACTATTCCGTTGTGGGGACGTACAAGACTTATCGAAAAAGATGGTATCGATGGCTGACAACCGCGAAAAACTGAAGTATATGGGAAACAACGCCCGTGAACATATTAACAATTACACAATAACACATGCTACTAAAGGATTACTCGAGGCAATGGACGCTTTAAATGCCTAATTGTAACTACAAAAATGACAACGCGCTTGGGTACACATACCCAGTATGAGACGACGCTCACTGTTTATCACATCATACACCAGCATTGTGTGCACAGGGCAAATACGGTACACGGATTTTATTATAGATGTTTCGCCTAATAGCGTCGTAGTTGCTACACATTGAATAATAATGAGAATACTCCATGTAGTGCCAACGTATCTTCCTGCTACCCGATATGGCGGTCCTATCTTTGCAATTCATGGTTTATGCAAATCATTGGTGGAAGCAGGGGCTCACGTATCTGTCTTCACAACGAATGTAGATGGCGCCACAGTCTCAAATGTAAAAATAGATTCTCGTGTCGATATGGATGGCGTTGAAGTTACGTACTTTGCGTCTCCTTGCTTAAAACGACTATATTACTGCCCGAACATGAAGTCGGCGCTTAAAAACAACATTGGCCGTTTTGATTTGGTACATGGCCATTCGATTTATCTGTGGCCTACCATGTTGGCAGCCAGAACTTGTCTCAACACTAAGACTCCGTATGTGTTATCGCCTCGAGGAATGCTTGTAAAAAACCTGGTAGCGAAAAAAAACCAATTAATAAAATCGTTGTGGATAAGATTAGTCGAACGAAAGAATATTTCGATAGCCAATGCCATTCACTTTACCTCCGCAACAGAGGCCAAAGCGGCACGATCATTCAATCTGAATATAAAGACGTCGTTTGTGGTTCCCAATGGTATTGATATAGACGAGGTCGATAATTTTAAAAACCAAAAGAAAATGCTGAAGAACCAGACAAATGATATACCGTTGATCTTGTATTTTGGACGAGTCAGCTGGAAGAAAGGGCTTGATCGACTCATTAAATCGATGACATTGGTGAAAAGAGGAAAACTTGTTATCGCTGGAAATGATGAAGAAGGCTATACGTCCAAATTAAAGAGCCTAGTTAATCAATATAGGTTGAATGAAAAGATTGAATTCAAGGGCCCTCAATACGGAGTACACAAGTATGCGTTGTTGTTTGGCGCTGACGTGTTTGTTTTGCCCTCTTACTCTGAGAATTTTGGTAATACAGTTTTAGAGGCGATGGCGTTTGGTTGTCCGGTTATCGTAACGACAGAGGTGGGTCTTGCATCGAAAGTAGAACAAACCCAAGCAGGGATCGTGATCAATGGCGAACCTGAAAGCATCGCTGACGCCATAAATAGGTTACTCAATGACCAGGCTACAGCAATCAAGATGGGAGAAAATGGAAGTAGGATTGCTAGAAACGAGTTTTCGTGGAAGCTCATCGCTGGTCAGATGTCGGAAAAGTATCAGAGTGTTATCAACTCCAGCGTGAACAATGACAAGTGGAAATAATGTCTCCGTTTTGGTTTTTACGTTAGACGAAGAGGAGAATCTTCCGTATTGCCTTGATGGCCTGGAATGGACTGACGACGTTGTAGTCGTTGATTCTTATAGCACGGACGGTACGTTAGAAATCTGCAAAAATCGGAGTATACCGGTATACCAACACCGATTCGAGGGCTTTGGTTCGCAGCGTAACTGGGCGCTTGATAACATCGATCGAAAGTACTCGTGGGTCTTGATACTTGATGCCGACGAGCGAATAACTGTTGAATTGGCTAATGAGATAGTAACTAAAGTATCTGAAGGCGATATAGAAGTTTGCGCTTATCGTCTAAAAAGAAGATTTGTCCTATGGGGAAAATGGCTAAAACACAGCAGTCTTTATCCGACATGGGTGGTTCGCTTGATACACGGTGACAAAGTACGTTACGTCAATCGTGGTCACGCAGAGACACAAATCGTGAGCGGTAAAATCGGTGTTCTGGAAAACGATATCATTGATGAAAATCGGAAAGAAATCGATGCGTGGTTCGAAAGACAGAATGATTACTCGCGAAGAGAAGCAGAATATGAACTTGAGCAGCAAAGGCAATCATTCCATTTTTCGAATATATTTTCACAAGATCCAGTACGGCGAAGGGCAGCACTAAAGCGATTAACGTATGCACTTCCCGGGCGAGCTATGTGGTACTTCTTGTACAGCTATATATGGCGGGGAGGTTTTCTTGATGGTAAGGAAGGATTAATCTATTGCCGAATGCGATCGATATATCAGGGCATGATAGCAATCAAGAAATACGACCGTGCTAAGAAAGTTGAAAAGCTTTAGTGTATCTTTGATTCACAGCTGAATACGAAGAATACCAAATAGTTTAGCGTGCGGACTCTGTCCGAGATTACTGGCGTCTAATGGCATGTGTGTCAAACAATTTACATTGTATGGCCGATTTCTGTTTCGATGGAAGAGCATGATCTGTACAGCGAAGACACAGCATGCAACTGAACCGCATAACATACAAACATGAGAAGCCCTGATCTTGACAGGCGGCGAGGAATAACGATTTTGTTGGCGCTTGGACAACACATAACTATGCCGGTCCCTAACAAAATTACTTAGTCGGTGCGGATTCGTATTGCTAATGTTGACTGCTGCGGCGTTGACGCTTTTTGTTTTATTCGAATTTCTAATGTCTACGTATGGGCCACTAGACTGCATGATCATCGCCGGTGAAACACTACCAGGACAGGCGTAGTTCTACATTATCGCCATTGGGATAACGTTGCTGGTGCATGGTTGAGTTGGCATATCTTCGAAAAGAAGTATCTTAGACTGAAGGATTTATTTACGGTTCGACGTGCCTTATATGCCAACTAGACGAATACGCTATGTATATTGTCGGACTAAATTCCTATCACGGCGATTCATCAGCTTGCCTGATTAAAGATGGTCGGTTAGTCGCCGCCGCAGAAGAGGAGAGATTTCGAAGGCTCAAGCATTGGGCCGGCTTTCCCGCCCAAGCCATTCGTTACTGCTTAGCAGAAGAACAAATTAGCCTTGACGACGTTGAGCATATGGCGGTCAATAGCAATGCATATGCAAATTTTTGGCCGAAACTGCGTTACGCGTTTTCGGGCAGTGCGAATTGGTCTTTATTGGTTGAGAAAATTCAAACCCGAAGGCGGCGTCAGGAATTGCGCGAACGCTTAGAAACCACCTTTCAAGGCCAATTATTTAAAGGCAAGATTCATCGCATCGAGCATCATATGGCGCACTTGGCGTCTAGCTTTTTCGTTTCGCCGTTTGACACAGCGGTGACAGTATCCGTGGACGGGTTCGGCGATTTTAGTAGTACCAGTTGGGGCGTTGGAGAGGGAAGGCATATCCATATCGGCGGCCGCGTGCGTTTTCCGCATTCACTGGGTGTATTTTATCAAGCCATGACTCAGTATTTGGGGTTTCCACGCTATGGAGATGAATACAAAGTCATGGGACTGGCCTCATACAGTAAACCAGCTTATCTCGATGCCATGCGGGAGATAGTAAGATTGAACCACAAGGGAACCTTTTCTCTTGATTTACGATTTTTCCGGCATCAACGACATGAAATTGGATATCAATGGGTGGATCGCGAGCCGCAGGTTTCCCGCTTGTTTAGTGATGAAATGACAAAACTTCTCGGACCTTCGAGGCGCGAACATGGCCCTATCGAGCAACGTCATAAAGCCATAGCGAGTTCAGTACAAGCAGTGTATGAGGAAACTTTGTTTCATCTGCTCAATAATATTCATTCTCAATATAGTATGAATAGACTTACGTTGGCTGGAGGCTGTGCGATGAATTCAGTCGCTAACGGCAAGATCAGGGACAAGACGAAATTTCAAGATATTTATATTCAGTCTGCCGCGGGTGATGCGGGTGGGGCGATTGGGGCGGCATTCGTGGCCTGGCATAGATTGAAGCGCGAAAACACCAAATTTTTCATGGAACACGCCTACTGGGGGCCAGCCTATTCGAACGCAGAAATTCATCGTATACTGTCCCAAGAAAATAATAATCTGTTGGCTGAGAATTGCCGGGTGGAACAAGTGGAACATGAGGATAACCTTTGTAGCCGCGTGGCGGAATCAATAGCACAAGGCAAGGTAGTTGGTTGGTTCCAGGGTCGAATGGAATGGGGCCCCCGAGCATTAGGCAATCGATCTATTTTGTGTGACCCTAGAAGAGCGGATATGAAAGACATTCTTAACGATAGGGTAAAACGACGAGAATCTTTCAGGCCTTTTTCTCCTTCGGTCCTTCGGGAGGCAGTAAACGATTGGTTTGAAGTAGACGATGACGTACCGTTTATGATGAAAGTGTATCCGGTGCGAGCACAAAAAAGAAAGCAAATTCCCGCTGTAACTCATATAGACGGTTCCGGTAGGCTGCAGACCGTGTATCAACATACCAATCCAAGATTTTATAGACTGATTAAGTGTTTCGCAGGAAGAACCGGTATTCCGCTGGTGCTTAACACATCATTCAATGAGAACGAACCCATCGTATGTAAACCGAAAGAAGCTTTGGATTGTTTTTTGAGGACGAATATAGACATGTTGGTCCTGGGGAACTACCTTATTTCAAGAGTTTGAGAAGTTTGGAAACTTCAGTGAGGGTATAGGTTAGACATGATAGAGTTCTTGACAGACCTTTGGGACTTTATGCGAGCACGAAAGAAATTTTGGCTTGCGCCTATAATTATTGTATTGCTTTTGCTGGGCGCGCTTTTGGTATTTGCCCAAGGGTCGGCAATGGCGCCGTTTATTTACACGTTATTTTAAGTGCTCGAACAACAATATCCTGAGTGAATGATAGCGCTCCGAATAAACGCGGGGCGCTTATTTTTTTAATGACTTACCTGCTTACGATTGTCACCACAATTGCGGTAATCGCCTTTTTGATTCCGCGGGCCGAAGAATGGGGACTACTCGATTATCCAGGTGATCACCGCAAACATACAACAGCGACTCCAAGTATCGGCGGGATCGCCATGTTTGCCGGTTCGGCCATCGGTACAGCTTGGTATAGTCCTAATTGGTGGTTAACGACACCGTTATTTATATCGGGTGGGTTTATGCTGGCGATAGGTGTTTGGGACGATCGCCACAAAACTACTTACTTCTTCAGGTTTGTTGGACAACTAATCGCGGCCACCATAATGATTAAAGCTGGCGGCGTGATACTAGACGATCTCGGGTATCTGATTTCAGACCAACTGTTACCCCTGAACCGCTGGTCCGTTGCGTTAACACTCTTCGGTACCGTGGGAGTGATCAATGCATTGAACATGTCGGATGGCGTGGATGGTCTTGCCGGAGGCCTGGCATTGGTAACGCTATTGTCCTTGATCATAGTTGCTGGCGTTGCCGGCAGTATTCAAGATACTAATATTTTAATGATCATTGCGTGTAGTGTAGTTGCTTTTCTGCTATTCAACGCCCGTATCTTTGGCCACCAAAGCGCTCGCACATTTATGGGCGATGCAGGCAGCATGTGGTTAGGCCTCACACTGTCGTGGTTTTTGATAAATTTGTCACAAGGAGAGGCGCGCGCCATGGCTCCGGTGACGGCACTGTGGATCATGGCAGTTCCCTTGATCGATGCCGTAAGTTCTTTGGTAAGGAGGGCGATAAAGGGACGTTCGCCGTTTCAGGCTGATCTGGCCCATTATCATCACTATCTTTTGGCACTCGGTTGTAGCGTCAACCAGACGCTGATGATCGCTATCGGATGTGCGTTGGTTTTTGCCGCGGTGGGAATTCTTGGTTGGTATGCCAACGTTCCCGAGCATGTAATGTTCTTTGGTTTTTTAGGAGCGTTTGCCATCTATATGCTCGGAATGGAGTTAGCGGATAGAACAATCACCGCGCGGCGCCGCGTACAAACAGAAAAATAAAAAGCCCCGTTAGCAAGCTCCGGGGCTCATTAGGAATGAAATCTCTTTAACGCTACTCGTCGCCGAAAATACCGAGCAAATGTAGCAGACTGGTAAACAGGTTGAAGATCGCCACAAAAAGTGTGACCGTGGCCATTATGTAGTTGGTTTCACCACCGTGAACGATCTGACTGGTTTGATAGAGGATCAAACCGGACATCAGGAGTATGAACATTGCAGACACGGCCATTGATAACGCTGGTATACCGAAAAGAATCGCTCCCAGGCCGGCCAAGAAGGCAACTAAGATCCCCGAGAACAGAAACCCAGCGATAAAGCTAAAATCTTTGCCAGTTGTTAACACATATCCAGACAGACCCAAGAAAATGATGCCGGTGCCACTCATGGCTAACATGACCAACTGATGTCCGTTTGGAATGGTGTTCAGGTAGTAGCTAACGATGGGTCCCAGCGTCAGCCCCATAAAGCCGGTTAGCGCAAATACGAATAGCAGGCCCCAACCCGAGTTACGGAATCGTGATGTCAGAAACAGTAATCCAAAATAACCCACCAGCGTCAATACCAACCCAGGATGCGGCCAGTTGAACGCCATCGACAGCCCGGCGACAGCGGCACTGAAAAGCAGTGTCATCGAGAGCAGGGCATAGGTGTTTTTTAGGACTTTGTTGACAACCAGAGTCGCCGGAACCGGTTGTGCAACCGCAGTGTGAAGCCTGTCTGAGCTCATGTGACCTCCAAAAGCAACGTCTAATTAACCTAATCAGCGGATTTTACGATCCTTATAGGATACGGTTTCCCGCAGAAAGTTCAAGAATCTTAACAATTTTGTAACTTGATTGGGGATATGGGGTAAGTTTCCTTACTTTTCAATATCCTTTTGCCTGGGTTATGCCCTATCAAGACGAGCGGTGCTTTTACATACGCTCAGCGACGTGATAGTCAGAAGCTGGATTGGCGGCGTTAGCGCCGGAGCCGATTGCTCAGTTACTGATCGGACCGCGAACTTACGAGATCTATCTTTTTACTCGCTAACGACAATCTACGCTCGGACGCGGGCAGTGAGAGCGCTCACGATCAGTAGTGCACGCGGGTACGGTTTGCTTGTGTTGCGTGTTATTTTTGTAATGCTGTGGTCACTCGGGACACACGCATTTGTTGATCTGGGGCGATACGAAATGTCGCCAAAGGCTCAAGCAAGAACTCAGAATCGAGATGTTCACCGTCCTGGACTAGGTCGGTATGATTATTCAAACGTTGGAAAGTTAATACATCGCTGAAGGAGTGAGTTCGCATATCGTTGTTGAGCATCTCCTTGTTTTGATTTGCGTAGTCAAAGTTGACGGCACCGAACCCGAGCGCGTTCAGACGTACCGGTCGCGCGGTCACTATCAGAATCGTGCGTGGATTAAATGAGTGCAGAAATCCGATTTGATACTCCAAATCGGGATACAATAATCCGGTGCGCTGTGGGTAAAGGCTCACCGGAAGATACAGCATGAACAATACCGCTGCAGCAACAAATAAGCGCCTCGAATTGACCCATGGACGAAACAGCCACGGCATTAACAATGGGCTCAAGGCCAGAAGGCTGAAAACCGGTAGATAAATACGTTGCATATACGTCAGCGTGATATCTCCGAAGTAAAAAGACAGCAAAATCAATAGATGAATAGCGCTCGCAATGAGCGCAAAAACAAAGAATTGTCGGTTTACATCGTTGTCAAAACGCAAACCTCGGCGAAATCGGAGGTAAAGCATCCGGGCGCCAAGGATCGCAGCCACTGGCAGCACAAAATCGGAAAGTGCGGTATCGAATACCGACGATAGGTCTGCTTGGCTGCTGACGAAACGCTTTGTATTAACAAGCAGATAATCGAGGCCAAAAGCCCTGTTTACTATGCCATCACCGAAAAATGACCTGGCCAGATAAATCTGCCACATGTATGGCAGTAATAACATGGGCGTCCATGCGAGTAAATGAATATTCGTTCGAATAAACCCCCTGTCACATTTTTTCAATATCACTATAAACGTTACGACTAGCACAAAAAGATATATGTTCTCGTAGCGAATGTGCGAGAACATCAACAATGTGCTCCATAGGAAGCCGAACGACGCCGAGCTGGGTTGGCGAAGGAAGAAATAAACGCCACCAAGAGAAAACAGGAAAAAAAAGGTAGATAAAAAATCGAAACCGGAGGAGCGCGCGCTGATAATAAAAACGGGATTGGTCAAAATAAGCAACACCCCGGCTATAGCCCCCCAGTCATCCAGTTTATCGCGAAGAGCGAGATACACCAACGCGAGACACGCATAGAGTAAGATGGCATTCAAAAGAAACCCATTTTGCCAGTGTTGCCCGCGCATTAGATGCGTTAGATGTACGAGAAAAGGAAATAGGAGGGGACGCTTGGGCGCATACTGCTCGAGCACAATGTAGTCTCGACCGAGGGAATATTTGGCCTGGGTTACGCCGCGTGCCGTCTGCTCGCGTGCCAGTGAATTAGAGACGCTCAGAAGACTGGTTTCATCGTCGAGGACTCGAAAATGTGGTTGAACGGCGCTGCACAGTGATATCGTGATCAACAGACAAATTGCCAGTCCTTTCCAGCTGGATAGCACTAACCGCTTGAGAAAAACCGTGCTCTGCTTGTACAGTCGTAGCGCGTTAATTATCCATACTATGCACACGCCTAGTATGATGTAGTAAGAGAGGGTGCTGAACAGATAGTCGATACGTGCCGGTTGATAAATCCCATATACCAACAAAACCAAAAACACACTAACGGGCAAAACCGCCGATATGCCAATCCACATCGTTTTCGACATTTTTATCGTAACTATCCAGACTTTCAGTAGATCAGAAACATACCGAAACTGACCGTTAGACACCAGTGGATGCGGATACCGATGCCAGCGACATAAGCCCTGGAGATGGGATTACATCACAAAGACTACTATTGCATCGCCGTGCCAGGCATTGTGTGATACAAGACTTGTTATCTGGTGGATGCGATTATTAGCAAACTTCTGCACGTAATTCCAGATGTGTCCCTTGTTTTAGAAAGTGTTCATGTCCAAACAATCACCTCCGATTACGATCGGTCTGCGCTAACCGTAAAAAATGGTTTTTACTGCATGACTTGCGACGTCTCTTGATGTCCACACCCCTTAGTTCATTGTGGATCTTGACCGTTACTTACTGATTAAAAACTTCGCCTAGCGTAAACTGATAAGCCATGGGAGGTCTGGTGGCCGATATGTTGCGCCGAGGCGAGTCCTGGGCTGGCAGACAATCGTGACTACTTAAAATAATATTGAAACGTGACTTGCAGGCTTGGCATGAATTATGGAGAGGTGGCAGAGTGGTCGAATGCGGCGGTCTTGAAAACCGTTGACTCGAAAGGGTCCGGGGGTTCGAATCCCTCCCTCTCCGCCAATCACATTGGCAATACGGACCTGGATAGTACGAGATCAACCCAACATTCTAGTGACGTGTGATTAGCTTTTAGATGTTACGTCAGGCGCTGAAACCGTTCGTACCTCGATGGTCCATATCGCTTTGGCGTTCCTGGTACTGGACAATTTATAGATTACGACATCATGTCACTGCACGAGCTACACCACACCTAGATCTTGACTCGCAATTAGCAGATATTTTGCTTCCAAATTGGTCTGATTGCTTTGTTAACTCAAATCCTAATGACCGTCGCATGCAATGTTTGGAGGATAAATGTGTTGCAGGAATGAACACAGAAAATATACGGTTCCTTATTAACGAAATAGTAAGGCTTTTTGCGAAAGGTGGGCTCTATATGGAGATTGGTACTTATCAGGGTTGTAGTCTGCTGAGTGCTGCTCTTTTCAACTCAAGCACTAAATGTGTGGGTATCGATAACTTCTCACTATTTGATCCCAAAAAAGACAATGAACAATATCTGCAAAGTAACTTGGCTAAGTTTGACAACCCTCAAAACATACATCTATGCAGGGGAGATTACAAAGATGTGATTCCGAAATATTTTGAACAAAGAGACAACACAAAAGTACATGTGTACTTTTACGATGGACCCCATTCCTTTGTAGATCAACTCGAGGGGTTGGAGATTGTTCTTCCTTATCTAGCGAGAGAGTGCGTGATTTTGGTCGATGATCTAAACGTTCCTGAAGTAGAGCGCGCGAACAGACAATTCTTGCGCCACAATTCGAATTTTCGATCCGTTTTTCGCGTTAGAACCGATGGCGAAGATCCTTTTACCTGGTGGAACGGTTTCGAGATTATCGCCACCATATGACTCAGCCTACATTCCTGCGATCGCGTTTTTTAAGACAACATAGATAGTTGCCATCGCGAAGCCCAGAGAGAACAGTTCAATTACCTTGAAGAATTTGGCAAAAAACGTTTTACGAAGTTTTGGCTATGAGATTCGACAGTGCGAGTCGCCATTCCTTGGCGTGAATGCGTTTCAGGACATGGCCAAACTCGTTCCGGAGAAAACGCGGCCCATCATATTTGATGTAGGCGCCAACGTGGGCCAATCAATTCTTGAATTCAATAATCGCTTCAAAGAACCTCATATTCATGCTTTTGAACCGAGCCCAAGGGCGTTCGCCAGATTGAAGCAAGAATTTGAATCGTCAGATAAATTAAAACTAAATCAATTAGCCGTTGGGTCAACAAATGGCTCACAGGTATTATTTGAGAATTCGCATACCGAGTTGAGTTCGTTGCTAGAACCTGAGGTAATCTGCGGAGGTACAGTTGTAAACCGGCCATGTGTCGACGTGATCACGATTGATAACTACTGCCAACAAGTTGGTATTGAGAATGTGCATATTCTTAAAGTGGATACGCAGGGGTTCGACTTTGAAGTACTTAAAGGCAGCAAGAACCTTATGTCAAGTGGTCGAATAGATCTCATTTTCTTGGAAATATTATTCGTAGATATGTATAAAGACCTGCCTGACTTTGGCGAAATATATCGCTTTCTGGAAGCGTCGCGTTTTCATCTCGTTTCATTCTACAAATTCTATTACATGGAAAATCGAGCTGCTTGGACGGATGCGTTATTTGCCAGAACCCTAACTGGAGGGTAACAAAAATGACAACGGTTGATGCTTCGCCATGGTTTTGAGAATTGCGTTAGTATCAGCATGTTATTGGCACGATATTGTCGTACTTAAGATCGATGCTACAGGAACAGAAATCGTCAGTTGATGCAAACCTCGGTATGACGAAATCTGCTCCTTCTGCGGCTTTTGTGATTTGTGTTGAGGCGGGACATTTGGAGTACAAGGCCCTGTGCCTGCTGCTAACGCTGAGAGAAAATTGGGGGCGTTGGGCACAGTTGCCCATTTATGCCTACAGCCCAAGACCGAATTTTAGGCCATCCGCATGGGTTTTTGACGCCTATGAGCAGCTTGACGTGATACCCATCACAGACGGAATCAACACGCGTTTCCCTAATTACCCGCTGGCAAATAAGCCCTTGTCGATGGCCCATGCAGAAGCGACTTTGGATAAGGAGTTTTTGGTATTCTTGGATTCTGATATTCTTTGTTGGAGACCACCTGAACTGTTTCAGCTGTGCGACGATGCAGACATCAGTCTGGTAGTTGACGGTACTAAATCAGTGGCCTCAAGTGGGTCGGGTGATCGATATGAAGAAATATGGCGTCGCGTTTATGATATTGCCGGGGCGCGAGTAGAGCCGTATGTCGACACGATGTTGACCGGCGAGAGGGTTCGGGGATGGTGGTCTAGTGGAGTAATCGTCTGTCGTCGTTCTGCGGGTATCATGGATCGATGGAAAGACTGTTTTAACGCTATCGTGAATCAAGTAGATGTACCGTCCGAAGTGGAGTATCTTCGGGAACAGATCTCGTTAAGCGCGATTGTCGCTTCGGTGTATGATCAGTTTGCTCCATTACCTGTGGCATACAACTATCCTGTGCAAAATTATGCGCACTACCGTCGGCTTGGCGTTTCCCCGCGTGATGCCGTGCTGTGGCACTATCAGCTGTTTTTAAATCGTGCTTTTAGAAAGCTTGGACGCCAAATCGAACATTGTTCGACAACACAAGCACGCATAGTCATGGCAAAAAAGTTTATTGCACGAGTACAAACAGAATATCCGAAAATGCTCGGACGGGATGAATCCTGGATGCGGTCCTTACGGAGACGAATGAGAGTAGGTGTCCGTGTTCGCAAATGTCTGGGCATTGCTAAAGATACCGACGCTTATGTTTGATGGGCGTCAGAACCAACCGGTTTGGTAATAGCGGAGAAAAGAAGAGGATTACAACTATGAACGTAATGCAAACATTTCTGGTCGTATAGTCTCTACCCGAGCATCAATTTTGGTAAGAAATAGTTTCCCAAATAATAATGATGAACATCTCAGAGAAAACACTAGATTTTAGCGGTGCTGTTGTATTCGTTGCGGGAGGAACAAGTGGTATCAACCTGGGTATCGCCGAAGCTTTTTCAAAAGCCGGCGCGAAGTTAGCGGTGCTGAGCCGCTCACAAGAGAAGGTAACCGCAGCAATACAGAAATTACGGCAATATGGATCCGAGGCGATGGGATTTTCTGCTGACGTTCGTGACTTCGCGGCTGTTGAGACATCGCTGAGGGAGACTCATGAAAATCTGGGCGACATTGACGTACTGATCTCTGGAGCCGCAGGGAATTTCCCGGCACCGGTATTAGGCATGTCTGCCAACGGATTCAAGTCGGTGATTGATATCGATTTGTTAGGGACTTTTAACGTGTTGCGCGCCGGTTACGCGTTCTTGAAAAAACCCGGTTCGACAATTATCAACATCTCAGCACCCCAGGCTTATGTCCCGACCCCGCTACAAGCTCATGTGTGTGCAGCGAAGGCCGGAGTTGATATGCTGACCCGTGTGCTAGCGTTGGAATGGGGCGACCAGGGAATCCGTGTCAATTCGATTGTACCGGGTCCAATCGAAGGCACCGAAGGGATGGCGCGTCTCGCACCAACGCCAATGGCACAGGCGGCAGTGGCAGCGAGTGTACCCATGAAACGCATGGGCACCACCGCCGATGTGGCCAAGCTGGCGTTAGTGTTGGCGTCGCCACTGGCAGCTTATATCAATGGCGCCGTGATCCCGGTCGATGGTGGTTGGTCTTTGACTGGATTTGGCGACTTGATGAACAAGTTATCTTCGCAATTTAAGTCATCGGCCCAGTAAGAAATATGCAAGATGAGAATAGAATGACAGGCACTGAAGCGATCGATCATCTTTCTCAAAGCCAGCAAAACGGGCTGGTGAACAGTGCATTCGATCGTATTGCCCATCGGCGGGATGATCTTGAATGGGTTGCACAACATCTGAATAATCCCGGCACACGCTTTATTCCGGTGTGGAGGCAAAAAAACCTCATCAGTGTCGAAAAACTGAAAGCGATGACGCTATCGCATAAAGATATTGCTCAACCTGAAACGCTTTTAGAATCAACGGTTTTATTGGGTTCTGATGAGAGACACGCGTATTTCGCCTACTTCATTGACGAAGAATGTGATCCGGTTCAAGAGAAATTCTTACATACCGAGGCGACATTTGAAGATCTGAGGCGTCTCGGTCCGATGCTCGACGATTGGGATGCGTCGGTACTCGCGTATGCCAAGGGAATCTGTTACTGGCACGAACGTCATAGGTTTTGTGGCGTGTGTGGCTCACCAACCAACAACAGTAAGGCCGGTCATTTGCGGCTTTGCACCAATTCGGTGTGCGGAGCATCTCATTTTCCACGTACTGACCCGGCGATTATCGTCTTAGTGCACTGCGGAGAACGATGCCTTCTCGGGCGCCAAGGTCGATGGCCAAAAGGTGTGTATTCGACGCTTGCCGGCTTTGTTGAGCCTGGTGAATCTGCGGAACAGGCCGTGTTGAGAGAGGTTTGGGAGGAAACTGGAATAAGTATAGAACAGTTGTCGTACCAATCGTCTCAACCATGGCCGTTTCCGAGTTCATTAATGCTGGGCTTTCAGGCAACGGCGCCGTTAAAGGAGATCCATGGCAATGACAATGAATTGGAAGATGCACGCTGGTTCACGCGTGAGCAGGTTGTCGATGCTGTCGCCGAGCGTGGCCCCCTCAGGCTTCCACCAACATTTTCGGTCTCTCGACGATTGATCGAAAACTGGTGCAATGAACCTAGTTAATACACTTACGCGCATTTTGCACCACTGGATCCCGTCCTTTTTCCGGTCCGACATCGTAAACAATCCAGCATGGTCAGTTTCAGGACGATACAATTAGGTCCTCCGGGATTCGCCAATGAATAGGGGTGGGACTATCGCGGCGCTGGCTCGGTCCCGAACGGCTGGACTTACGCTTCACTCAACCGATAGCTACGGCTTTGTATCTCGCTCTAGCGCGGCGCTTGTCCCCGCGCAGCAGGGGGCCCGTCCCCGCCTTGTCCCCGCACAGCAGGGGAAACAGCAGGGGAACGGCAGGGAACTACGCGCAGGACAAGTCCTGTCGCCATCATCCGGGATCCTTGGTGCAATACGCGGGCTGATCGTGTGTTGCAAAGTTGAAAAGTTTTTTTGGAGATACCTATGAAATTTCAAGGCAAGACCTTAACGTTGGATTTTATAAAAACGGGAATTGCCGAGATCAGCTTTGATCGTCAGCAAGAGTCGATAAACAAGTTCGATGCTTTGACATTGACCGAGTTGCGACAAGCAGTCGATGAGTTGTCGCGTGACAAGAACGCAAAAGGGCTGATGCTCACCAGCGGCAAGAGCGTATTTGTCGTCGGCGCGGACATCACCGAGTTTGGGCAATGGTTTGCCAAAAGCCGGCAACAGTTAGTGAGTGATCTGCTGCGCATACATGAGACATTTTCCGCGATTGAAGACTTACCGTTGCCGACTGTTGCGGTTATAAACGGATTTGCCCTTGGAGGAGGATTTGAGGTTTGTTTGGCGTGCGACTATCGCGTTATGTCGACCAAGGCTCGAGTGGGGCTACCGGAAGTTAAACTGGGGCTGTTCCCGGGATGGGGCGGAACGATACGTCTTCCCAGGTTGATCGGCGCCGATAATGCATTGGAATGGATAGGTCTGGGCAAGGACAGAAGGCCGGAGCAGGCGCTGAACGAAGGCGCGGTAGACGCCATCGTAAAACCCGAAGAACTCAAAAAGTCCGCGCTGTCACTGCTTGAAGCATGCATCGATGGAAAATTTGATTATAACTCGCGACGTAATGATAAGAAGTCGCCATTGCGCCTTACCGACATCGAAAGGACTATGGTATTCGCGACTGCTAAATCTATCATCAAGACCAAGGCAGGGCCTCATTATCCCGCGCCCATGACCGCATTACGCTGTATGGAGAAACACGCGAGGCTAGATCGCGATAGTGCGGCCAAAGTCGAAGCCGAAGCGTTTGCCGAGCTCGCGAAGAATGAGGTTGCCCATAATCTGGTGAGGTTGTTTCTCAATGATCAGGCGCTATCGCGAATCGCAAAGGCATACGCGAAAGAAGCGCTTCCGGTGAGACAGGCCGCGGTGCTTGGGGCTGGCATCATGGGGGGCGGTATCGCCTATCAAACGGCGCTCAAGGGTATTCCTATAGTGATGAAGGATATTGCGGCGCATGCCGTGGAGACGGGTTTATCGGAAGCCAGGAACCTGCTTCTCAAACGTATCGATCGGAGACAAATGACCGTCGATCAAATGAGCGGGGTCCTGACTCGTATTAATCCGACACTCACTTACGGTGATATCGAGGGTGCAGATATTGTTGTGGAGGCGGTGGTGGAAAACGAGGACATAAAAAAGGGCGTGTTGAGCGAATTAGAGGACGCGCTCAGTGAAAATGCCATCATTGCATCGAACACCTCAACGATTTCGATCTCCAATTTGGCTGGATCTCTTGCGCATCAGGAAAGATTCTGTGGCATGCATTTCTTTAATCCAGTACACGTCATGCCTTTAGTTGAAGTTATTAGAGGTAAGAAAAGTTCAAAGCAGACTATTGCTACGACCGTGACGTTTGCAAAGGCCATAGGCAAGAATCCGATTGTTGTTAACGATTGTCCCGGTTTTCTGGTTAATCGTGTGTTATTCCCGTATCTCAACGCTTTAACCGCTCTAATCCGCGATGGAGCTGATTTTCAGAAAGTCGATCAGATAATGGAAGGCTTTGGTTGGCCGATGGGTCCCGCTTACCTGTTAGACGTCATCGGTATGGACACTGCTCGTCATGCCGGTGATGTCCTCGCAGCAGGGTATCCGGATCGGATGCAAAATGATTATACAACTGCGATCGAGGCCCTTTTTGATGCGGACAGATTAGGACAAAAGTCCGGGAGTGGATTTTACAGATATGAGAAGGACAAAAGCGGAAAGCCCATAAAGAAACGAGACGAATCAGTCTATGAACTGATTCAGTCGCCTGGAGAGAGTGATGCATTTAGCGAACAGGAAATTATTGACCGGATGATGCTTCCCTTGTGCCTAGAGACGGCTCGGTGCCTTGAAGAAGGTATTGTAGAATCAGCGATGGCTGCCGATATGGGTTTGATCTGGGGCATCGGATTTCCGCCATTCCGCGGCGGTGCATTACAATATATCGATGCTGTCGGTATCGAAAAATTCTGCAAGTCTGCGGATAACTACTCGGCACTGGGAAAGGCGTATCAAGCCACTGAGCAGTTTCGAGCGCAAGCGGCCAACGGTCAAGGGTTCTTCGAGGAGTTCGGATAATGATCGCGAATGGTAATGATGCGGTGGTCGTCGATTGCGTACGCACCCCAATGGGGCGATCAAAGGGCGGCATGTTTCGCCACGTACGGGCGGAAACGCTGTCGGCACATCTGGTCGATGCATTGTTTCAAAGAAATAGAGAATTGGACCCCAACGAAGTCGACGATGTGATTTGGGGTTGCGTCAATCAAACTATGGAGCAGGGTGTGAATATTGCGCGCAATATGGCACTCATGACGGTGTTGCCGCATACGATTAGCGCACAAACTGTGAACCGCCTTTGTGGATCATCCATGCAGGCTATACATAGCGCCACTCAGGCGATTATGTGTGGACAGGGTGATCTATTCGTGGTCGGCGGTGTAGAGCATATGGGTCATGTACCCATGACTCATGGCATAGATATTGATCCTAAATTGAGCAAATATGTGGCCAAGGCTGCGGCAGTAATGGGGATGACGGCGGAGCTGCTTGCGCGGATTCACGATGTCACGCGAGAGCAGCAAGATCAGTTCGGTGCACGCTCTCATCAACGGGCCCATGCGGCGACAATCGAGGGGCGGTTCAGACAAGAGATTGTCGCAGTAGAAGGGCATGACGAAGACGGGAACCGGGTGCTATGCGAACACGATGAGGTGATTCGCCCAGATACGACACCTGAGGTTCTCGGTACTTTGAAACCGGTATTTGACCCTGTGAACGGCAGTGTAACTGCTGGCACCTCATCTGCATTGTCCGATGGTGCATCGGCAATGATTATCATGTCTGCGAAAGCGGCGAAATCGGTTGGCGTCAACCCTATTGCCCGAATCAAGGCCATCGCGGTGGCGGGCGTAGATCCGTCCATCATGGGTTACGGGCCGGTACCGGCAACACAAAAAGCTCTAGAAAGAGCCCAGTTAAGAATGGGTGATATCGATTACGTAGAATTGAACGAGGCGTTTGCCGCGCAATCACTTCCGGTGCTGAAAGATCTTGGCTTGCTTGACCACATTGATGAAAAAGTCAATTTGAACGGTGGCGCAATTGCCTTGGGTCATCCCCTCGGATGCTCAGGGGCGCGAATTTCGACAACGCTTTTAAATATCATGTGCGATAAGGATGCCGCGCTTGGTCTAGCGACAATGTGCATTGGAATGGGACAGGGAATTGCAACGGTCTTTGAGCGTATCTAACCCGTTTGGCCGAACAAATTTTTGATGTGCATTGCAGCGCTATGCGACAATAACCAGTTGTTACAATCGGAAATAATACGATCTGTTATAATTTTCCTTCCACGCTCACTGGCGCACGCCAAACTAAATCCGGCGCCGAGTGAGTACATGCCTGAGTAGTATTTATGTCTGAAAATAGAGCCAAGGCGCTCGATTACCACGAGTTCCCAACACCCGGAAAAATTTCGATACAGCCGACCAAGCCGTTCACCTCCGCCAGTGATCTATCGCTTGCCTATACCCCTGGTGTCGCGGAACCGGTTCGCGCGATCGCAGAAAACGAATACGACGCGTATCGTTATACGAATAAAGGCAACCTGGTCGCCGTTATCACCGATGGTAGTGCCGTATTAGGACTCGGTAACGTAGGTCCCGTCGCCGGTAAACCGGTGATGGAGGGTAAGGCTGTGCTATTCAAGCGTTTTGCAAACATCGATGTTTTTGATATCGAGATTAAAGCACCCAGCACCGAAGCTTTTATTGAGACGGTGGTCAATATATCCCCGACGTTTGGCGCCATCAATCTAGAAGATATTGCCGCACCGAACTGTTTCATTATCGAGAATTCGTTAAGAGAACGTCTGGAAATCCCAGTGTTTCACGACGATCAGCATGGTACAGCCGTAATCGTATGCGCGGGTCTATTGAATTCATTGGAAATCCAGGGCAAACGTCTTGAAGACGTGAGAATTGTCATGCTCGGGTCCGGGGCCGCGGGAATTGCGACAACGCGTTTGCTCATTACCTTGGGTTCAAAACGCGAAAATATAATCTTGGTTGACCGCAAGGGTGTGATTCATACTCGGCGCTCGGACATCAATATCTATAAGCAGGCTTATGCGGTGGATACCCCTCTCGAGACACTCGACGAGGCGATGCTGGATGCAGATGTATTCGTGGGCGTATCCGGCCCCAATTTGGTGAGCGCAGACATGATTAAGACGATGGCCGATCGCGCGATTGTGTTCGCGCTGTCGAATCCGGTCCCAGAAATCATGCCAGATGTCGCGAGCGCGGTACGCAATGACATCATCATGGCCACCGGGCGTTCCGACTTTCCCAATCAGGTTAATAACTCGCTGTGTTTTCCGTTTTTGTTCCGCGGCGTTTTGGACGCCAAGGCGCACAAGATCACTGAGAAAATACTCATTGCTGCGACCAAGGCGTTAGCCGATCTAGCCAAGGAGCCGGTCCCCAAGGAAGTACTGAAGGCCTATCAGATCGAGGAACTATCGTTCGGCCCCGAATACATCATCCCAACTCAGTTCGACCCACGGTTGATAGAAACCGTGCCGGTGCGCGTCGCCGAAGCGGCCCGTAACTAATTGCCCACAGTGCTTCGAAAGCTGTGATATCCGTCAAAAAACAAATGAGGTAATTTCTGCGAATATCATGAAAGTACATGAATATCAAGGAAAAGAAATTTTGAGGAAATACGGAGTCGCGACCCCACGTGGCGAGGCGTGTTTCTCGGTCGAAGCGGCGGTGGCCGTGGCGGAACAACTTGGTAGCGGGCCATGGGTGGTCAAGGCGCAGATCCACGCGGGCGGCCGCGGCAAAGGTGGTGGGGTGCGCCTGGCGCGCTCAGTGGATGAAGTGCGTCAACATGCGCTGGACATCCTAGGGATGACACTGATCACTCATCAAACCGGTCCCGACGGGAAGATCGTGAAACGATTGCTGGTTGAGGAAGGCGCCGATATCGAGCGTGAATTCTATGTCGGCATAGTTGTGGATCGCTCGGCGCAGAGAGTCGTAGTGATGGCGAGCTCGGAGGGAGGTACCGAGATCGAAACGGTCGCCGCGCTAACACCTGAGAAGATTCATAAGGTGATCGTTGATCCCGTGGCCGGATTGAGACGTGAACAGGCGAAAGATTTGGCGGCAAAAATCGGGCTGCCTGCCACGGTCCTAGACCATGCCGCCGAGTTTCTGCTCGGCCTTTACCAGGTCTATTGGGATACCGATGCATCGTTGGCGGAGATCAATCCTTTGATTCTGACCACGGACAAGAAAGTGGTTGCCCTCGACGCGAAACTCAATTTTGACGATAACGCCTTGTTCCGGCATCCCGAAACTAAGGAGCTGCGAGATCTCGACGAGGAAGATCCGAATGAGATCGAGGCATCCAAGTATGGCCTGAGTTATATCGCTTTGGACGGCAACATTGGGTGCCTGGTGAATGGCGCGGGGTTGGCAATGGCGACCATGGACATCATTAAGTTGTATGGCGCAGAACCGGCAAATTTCTTAGATGTTGGAGGCGGCGCGACCACAGAACAGGTTACCGAGGCGTTCGTCATTATGCTGCGAAACCCCAACTTGAAAGCGATTTTGGTCAACATCTTCGGTGGCATTATGCGCTGCGACGTTATCGCCGCCGGGTTGGTCAATGCGGCCAAGGAAGTTCATCTGTCGGTGCCGTTGGTGGTCCGCCTGGAGGGCACCAACGTCGACCAGGGAAGGGAAATCATAGCCAATTCAGGTATCAAGATCACATCCGCCACTACCATGGCCGATGCGGCGGAAAAGGTGGTGGCTGCTGCACGAGGTGATCGATAATGTCCATCCTGATCAATAAAGATTCCCGCGTCGTGACCCAGGGTATCACTGGCAAGACCGGTGAGTTTCACACCAAGTATTGTGTCGAGTACGCGTTTGGCAAAGCGTGTTTCGTCGCCGGTGTCACCCCAGGTAAGGGTGGCCAGCAAGTCGAAGGGATTCCGGTCTACGATACCGTGGAAGACGCGAAACACAAAACCGGCGCCAATGTCTCAGTGATCTATGTCCCGCCGCGATTTGCGGCGGCGGCGATCGACGAGGCGGTCGACGCGGGGATGGAAGTCGTGATCTGCATCACCGAAGGTGTGCCCGTCAAAGACATGATTTTGACTCGCTACAAGATGCGTGACCAAAACACGATCCTGGTAGGACCCAACTGCCCCGGCGTAATTACGCCTGATGAGATCAAAATTGGAATTATGCCTGGTTACATCCATAAGAAGGGCTCGGTTGGCGTTATATCGCGCTCCGGGACGCTGACCTACGAGGTGGTTGACCAACTGACACAACTTGGTCTTGGGCAATCCACATGCATCGGCATCGGTGGCGACCCGGTCAACGGTGTGAAACACTTGGATGTGATGCGAATGTTCAATGATGACCCGGAGACCGAGGGCGTGGTTATGGTCGGTGAAATAGGCGGCACCGACGAGGAGGAATGCGCCGCCTGGGTAAAACAACACATGAGCAAACCGGTGGTGGGCTTTATCGCCGGCGTCACCGCGCCACCGGGCAAACGCATGGGTCACGCGGGAGCCATCATATCCGGTGGGAAAGGCACCGCCAGCGAAAAAATCAATGCGCTGGAAGATGCGGGTATCCGTGTGACTCGTAATCCGGCCGACATCGGTAAACTGATGGACAAAAGTCTGAATTAGTCACATCTATCACTCAGTGTCATAGTTTTTCTTTATCTCAGCCCATGCGGGGAATGTTTGTCCTTATTCTCAAGGCTCGTTGCTTGGCGTAAACGGTAATTCAATTCGGCAAATCGACGCTTAGCGCTAGGGAAGTACAATTCGATCGTCAGTTACTGCGGAGAACCAAGCTTGGTTGATGATGATATCGAATTTGTTAGGCGCCTGATTGATCGGCAAGTGGTGTCGTCTCCGGTATTGGAACTTGGAGCGGGTTACGGTGGCCGTACCTGTCGGGATTTGGTTGGCGCAAATGGAATGGAATACTATGGCACGGACGTTCGTGCGGGCGCTGGTGTTGACTTTGTTGCCGACTTTGAGTGTGCAGATGACATGGAGGTATTCGGCAACGTTGCGCCACTCGGTTCGGTACTACTATTGAACGTTCTAGAACATGTGTTTAACCCTATTCGCATTCTCGATAACGCCTGTAAACTTGTTAGGAAAGGGGGGGTAATTGTAGTCATCACGCCGGCCGTGTGGCCGCTGCACAACTTCCCGATGGACGCCTGGAGAATACTGCCCAATTTCTATGAGGAGTACGCGAAGCGCCGGAAGCTGGATCTCGTTCAGAAATATTTTGAGTACCTTGGCAAAGGTCCAGTATCGGCGTTCCAAGAAGCGAATGGTGCATACAGATTTCCACCACCTTGCAACGCCAGCTTCAGGTATTGGTACAGTCGAATAGTACACAAAGCGTTCAATACATTCGGACGATCGATGTTCCAGCCTGGTCATGTGAGTATTGGAGCTGTTTTTATTGATCTCAAGCAATCGCGCTAAGCGTGGGTCGACCAGCTGCGGTGAACGGTGCCAATCGGGGGCGTCGTTAATAGCTTAGAGGTGTAGCCTTTAGATATGCGGGTTACACGGTACACGACGACGGCGGTTCGCGCGGATGATCGAATTCTGACGCGGTGTCTGTCGTTTTAAAACCGCCCCAGTCAATCCTATTCCTATGAGAATTTCCATTGCCATGCCCATCTATCAAGGTGAAGCGTATCTCAAGGAAACGCTTGCAAGTATCGCAAAACAGACGAGATTGCCGGACGAAGTGGTGATGTCAGATGACGATTCTCGAGATACCACCCTGGAGATTGTTGGACAATTTGCAAAAACAGCCCAGTTTGAAGTCAAGCTATTGCATCACCACCGTTGTGGAATTACCGCGAATTACCAGAACGCGCTGCGATCAACGAGCGGTGACGTGATTATTTTCAGCGATCAAGACGACTTTTGGCTACCCAATAAGATCGAAGTTATCGAGAAATTCTTCCTGGCTCGCCAGGATGTATCCATTGTGTCTTCCGACAGCGCTTTGGTTGATAAATTTCTGCAGCCGTTGGGCACGACCTTGCGTGGAGGCAATGCGAAGTCAAAACAATTGGCCGACGCCATGAATCAGGCGGATGATTTTTTGCAGTTCCTCAAGGGGCTGCCTTTACTCGCGCATACTTTGGCTATCCGAGCAATTTGCAAAGCGGAGATACTCGATAAGCCTGACGAACTGGCTGAGTGGTGGTTTGAAAGCTGGGTAGTCAGTGTCGCTGTTTGTCATGGCCGGCTGGCCTTGATCGAGGAGGTACTGACCCTCTACCGCCAGCATACCGCACAAGTGGCTGGTACTCCCTCGTTTACCAATGCAGAGAAGATTTCGATGATAGCGAGTTACGAAAGACGCATCGAACAATTGCGCTATCTGCGAAAAATATTGGCGCGCGGATTGGAAAATCAGTTGTTGGACGAACAAGAACGTGAGCGCAGACTGCACATGCTTGATGATTACATAGATTTTCTCAAAACACGTATTACCCTCAGACACTCTGTACCCGACCGCTGGCGGCACGGCACACATCTACTTCTTTCCGGTTATTACCATCGATACGCTCGCGGATGGCTGAGCTTTGCCAAAGATCTCATATCAAAATAGAGCATGAAATCTGTGCATAGCGACTGCATGCAATAGATATCATCACACTCAGGCCCAAGGGGTTATTACAATTCAAGTCAGAGACTTTACTACAGCCTCGATACTGTCCTTGGCATCGCCGAACAGCATGCGTGTGTTTTCGCGGTAGAAGAGGGGATTATCGACACCCGCATAGCCGGTGGCCATGCTGCGTTTTAACACCACCGCGGTGCCTGCCTTCCATACCTCAAGTACCGGCATGCCGGCGATCGGACTGTTGGGGTCTTCTTGGGCAGAGGGATTGACGATGTCATTCGCGCCGACAACCATGGCCACATCCGTGTTCGGGAAATCCTCGTTGATCTCGTCCATCTCCAGGACGATGTCGTAGGGCACCTTGGCCTCGGCCAGCAGCACGTTCATGTGACCGGGCATGCGTCCGGCGACCGGGTGGATGCCGTAGCGCACGTTGACTCCGGCGCTACGGAGTTTCTGCGTCATTTCGGAAATGGCGTGCTGGGCATGAGCGACCGCCATGCCGTACCCGGGGACGATGATCACCTGTTTTGCGGCACTCAGCAAATCAGCCGTTTCTTCCGCCGATACCGCGGTGACCTCACCCGCGTCATCTGCGGCGGCCACCGCAGTGCCGCCCTCGGTTCCGAATCCACCCATGATAACGGCGAGGAATCGCCGATTCATGGCACGGCACATGATATAGCTCAAAATCGCGCCGCTTGAGCCAACCAGTGCGCCGGTGACAATTAACAGGTCGTTGGACAACATGAAACCCGTTGCCGCCGCCGCCCAGCCTGAGTAGCTGTTGAGCATCGAGATCACTACCGGCATGTCGGCGCCACCGATGGCCATGACCATGTGCACGCCAAAAGCGAATGCGATAATGGTCATGATAATCAACGGTAGCAGGCCCGCACCGATACTCTCCGCACCGACGAACGCGACACCCAACCAGATACATAAGAGTCCTGCAGCCAGATTCAGCCAGTGCCGTGCCGGCAGCATCAATGGCGCACTCTTGATCACCGCCTGGAGTTTGCCGAAGGCAATGACCGAACCGGTGAATGTGATCGCACCGATGAAAACACCGAGATATATTTCTATCTCATGAATGGTTTTTTCGGTGCCTTCAAAGTGCAGGCTGGGGTCCATGTAGTTGGCAAAGCCCACGAACACCGCGGCGAGGCCGACAAAACTATGCAACATCGCCACCAGCTGGGGCATCGCGGTCATTTGCACCTTGGCGCCAACAATGAACCCGGCGGTTGCGCCCACCAGCATCATCGGAATGATGAGGCCCAATCCCGACACCTGATCGCTGGTGATGGTCGCGATGATCGCGATGGCCATACCGATGATCCCATAAACATTACCGCGGCGAGCCGACTCCTGGTGACTCAAGCCGCCAAGGCTTAGTATGAACAAGATGCTGGCAACAATATATGAGGCGGTGACAACTCCCGCAGGCATGAACTAGCTCCTATTTGCGAAACATCTTTAACATGCGCTGGGTGACGAGGAATCCCCCGGCGACGTTAACGGTGGCAATGAGCACTGACACGGCAGCTAGAAACACCACGATGCCGCTGGGCGCGCTGATCTGCAGCAAGGCGCCGATGAGGATGATTCCGCTAATGGCATTGGTGACGCTCATCAGCGGTGTATGCAAGGCGGGCGTTACCGACCAGATCACCTGGTACCCGACAAAAATCGCCAGCACAAAGACGATAAAATGACTCATGAACGCGGCGGGCGCTACTGATCCGAGAGCGAGCATGGCGATGATTCCGGCGCCCATGAACGCCAGCGTGAACCATGCGGACGGCTTTTTCGCCTCCACCACCGGTTGCGCGGCAGCCTGTGGCGCCGGCGTAGGTTTCGGGGCCTGCATGGAGATTTTGGGCGGCGGTGGCGGCCAGGTGACTTCCCCTTCCTTGATTACCGTAGCGCCGCGAATCGCCTCGTCCTCCATGTTTACCTGGATGTTTCCATCCTTTTCCGGGGTGAGGTCCGTCAACAGATGACGCAGATTCGTTGCATACAGTTGGCTCGACTGGGTCGGCAGCCGGCTGGGTAAATCAGTATGGCCGATGATGGTGACGCCGTGTTTGACCACCACTTGACCGGGCTCTGTCAACTCACAGTTTCCGCCTTGTTCCGCCGCCAGATCGACAATAACGCTGCCGTCGCGCATGGATTCCACCATGTCCGCGAGAATTAGTTTCGGCGCCGGTTTTCCGGGGATCAGCGCGGTAGTAATGATAATATCAACGTCTTCGGCCTGCTCCCGAAACAGCGCCATTTCCGCGTCAATGAACGCTTTACTCATTTCCTTAGCGTAACCACCCTCGCCGCCGCCTTCCTCTTCAAATTCGAACTCCAGAAATTCGGCGTCCATGCTCTCCACTTGCTCTTTCACTTCCGGTCGCGTGTCGAAGGCGCGGACAATGGCGCCCATCGATCCGGCCGCCCCGATAGCAGAGAGACCCGCAACCCCGGCACCGATAATCAACACCTTGGCGGGCGGCACCTTGCCAGCGGCGGTAATTTGGCCGGTAAAAAAACGTCCAAAGTGATGAGCGGCCTCGACCACGGCGCGATACCCGGCAATGTTCGCCATCGAACTCAAGGCATCCATCTTTTGGGCTCTGGATATCCGCGGAATGGAGTCCATGGCCAACACCGTTGCGCGCCTCGCGACCAGGCTGTCCATCAACCCCGGGTTTTGCGCCGGCCAGATGAAACTGATCAGCGTACCGCCTTCACGTAACAACTCGGTCTCGGGAACACCTAATTCGGGATGGTCTTCGGGAGCGCGTACTTTCAAAATGATGTCGGACTGGGCCCACAACTCGCGGGTATCCGAGACGACCTCAGCACCGGCCTCGCGGTAGGCTTCGTCGCTGAATTTCGCCGCTGCGCCGGCCCCCGACTCGACCGCCACCGAGAATCCGAGGTTCATGAGCTGCTTGACGACATCGGGAGTGGTGGCGACGCGATGCTCGGCATCGTGAATTTCTTTGGGAACTCCGATTCTCATTCTTGGTATTGGTTATTGTTGTGAAGCTTGTTGTGTTTGATTGGGTTATCGGATCGCCGCGCAATTCTCCTATATGGCGCGTTGCAATGCAACAAAAATGGCGGCGGGCTTGGTTGCATCGAATATGACCGCGAACCGGCTGTGCGGCGCACACAACACATCGCCGGTCAGGCGGCTTTAGCGATGGTTCGCAGCGCCTTACTGGCGGCATCGTCCAGCTCGATGAACGAGACTCCAACCCCCTCAGTATCCTTCCTGACGACTTCCCCCGGCAGGCGCAGCCATCGTCGTTGTTGCGCACCGTAAAAAATGGGAAACACGACATCCACTGGTGCCCGTGGTGTAATCTGGCGCTCGACCTCGATGAATGCACCTTGCTGGCTCAAATCCCGAATACGTCCGTTGAGCCACCCAGACGCGTCGTGATAGAGCCGAACATTGAACGCAACGTCATGCCGCTCGAACCGCCGGCGACGTTTCTCGAACCGGGTCGGTACCGGCTCTATCACATCGGTGTGTCGAAACAGGTTGTAATCGTTCGGAAGTTTGGTGAAACGGAAGCGGATCCGGCCGACGTCGATGACATCTCCCTCCTTGAGCACACTGGAGTTTACCGGACGCAGACCCACCCTGATTCCATTTTTGGAGCGCGTATCATAAATACTGAAGCTTCCATTTTGATTGCGCACGATCTCAGCGTGGAAGCGCGAGACCGTACGCGCCTTGAGCCGTAATTCATTGTTGGGATGCCGGCCAATACGGAATATCGGCGTGGCGATTTTGGACTTGACGAGCTTGCGTCGAGCCAAGTAATAAAGATAAGCGTACGGGCGTTTGCTGCTGGATGGCGAGCGTAACCTTGACCAACACAGCATCAAGGCTAAGACAATTACCCCGCCAGCCATTACTCCGTCCCGGAGACTGATGTCCAATGAGTACCCCCCAGATCAATCGTCACCAAAGGTCTTACGCCTTCTGATAGTGAACAGATTACCCCATTTGGGCGTTCGTCCCAAGTGCCTACTCCATGGCTGAGCATCTCGCCCGATTGCCCCGCCTAAGATACCGATTTTTAAAGAAAAATAGAAGTCATGACGCACGATGCACATACCATCTGCTGATTAATTCCGGTATGCTGCGATCCCCATTTTCTACGACAGCATGGGTGCACCATGGAGATCAACTTTCTGATTGAAAAGCTCAAAGATGTCCAGAGGCGGAGCGAAGCGTTACGGGGGTATCTTTGACCTTCCGGCCAAACTGGACCGTTTAGAGGAAGTCCGACTGGAGCTGGAACAACCGGCGGTGTGGTCCGACCCCAATCGCGCCCAGTCACTGGGACAAGAACGCGTGCGTCTAGAGCAGACGGTCGATGTGCTGGTGCGGCTCGATAAACAGGGCCGGGAGATTGCGGAACTGCTCGATTTGGCGCGCCAGGAAGACGATGCGGAGACGGTCGAGTCGATCGCTGAGGATCTGGATACCCTGGAGCGGGATCTCATTGAACTGGAGTTCAAGCGCATGTTTTCCGGTGAGATGGATGAACACAACGCGTTCGTAGACATTCAGTCGGGTTCGGGGGGGACCGAGGCGCAGGATTGGGCAAATATGTTGTTGCGTATGTACCTGCGATGGGCCGAGCGAAGCGGCTTCAAGACCGAGGTAATCGAACTATCGGAAGGTGATGTAGCGGGGGTCAAGAGTTCCACGGTCAAGGTATCCGGCGATTATGCCTACGGGTACCTGCGCACCGAGACCGGAATTCACCGGCTGGTGCGAAAATCGCCATTTGACTCGGGCCACCGGCGACACACTTCGTTCGCGTCGGTATTCGTGTATCCCGAGGTAACCGACGACATCGAGATCGATATCAACACTACAGATCTGCGGATCGACACCTATCGAGCGAGTGGTGCCGGCGGTCAGCATGTTAATCGAACCGATTCCGCGGTCCGCATCACGCATTTGCCCACGGGCATTGTCGTGCAATGCCAGAATGACCGCTCGCAGCATCGTAATAAGGCCGAAGCGATGCGGATGCTCAAAGCGCGGCTGTATGACGCTGAATTGCGGCGCAAGCGGTCAGAGCAACAGGCGCTGGAGGATACCAAGGCGGACATTGGTTGGGGACAGCAGATCCGCTCGTACGTCCTGGATCAGTCACGGATCAAGGACCTTCGAACCGGAGTCGAAGTCGGGGACACGCAAGGGGTCCTCGATGGTGACCTGGATCGCTTTATTGAAGCCAGCCTCAAGGCCGGTGTATAACATAATAAAGTAAATTATAGTAACAGAGCATAACTATATGAATTAGAAGCAATAATGACAGAAGAAAACGAGCAAATAACGCAACGCCGCGCGAAGCTCGCCGCGCTGCGTGAACAGGGTCATCCGTTTCCCAACGACTTTCGTCGCGACATCTTGGCGGCGGCACTGCATGCCCATTACGACCGGAAAAGCACTACGGAGCTGGAGCAGCTGGCGAAGCGGGTACGGGTGGCGGGGCGCTTGATGAGCCGGCGTATTCATGGAAAGACGAGTTTCGCGCACGTCCAGGACATGTCCGGCCAGATCCAGTTGTTTTTACAGCGCGACTTGCTGCCGCAGGGCGTCTACAACGAACAGTTCAAGAAGTGGGATACCGGCGATATCGTGGGTGCGTCCGGCGTCCTATTCAAGACGAAGACCGGTGAGTTGAGTATCCGCGTTGATGAAATCCGTTTGTTGACCAAGTCGTTACGGCCCCTGCCGGAGAAATTTCACGGTGTCAGCGACCAGGAGATTCGGTACCGGCAGCGGTATCTCGATTTGATCATGAGTGAACCGGCACGTTCGGCCTTTCGCACCCGCTCGTCGATGGTTAATTTTATGCGTCATTTTTTGCTCGAACGGGATTTTCTCGAGGTCGAGACGCCGATGATGCAGGCGATCCCCGGTGGCGCCCTGGCGCGTCCTTTTCGGACCTATCATCATGCGCTCGACATGGACCTTTTTCTGCGTGTCGCCCCGGAGCTGTACCTCAAACGCCTGGTGGTGGGGGGCTTCGAGCGGGTATTCGAGATCAACCGCAATTTCCGCAACGAAGGCATCAGCACGATGCACAATCCGGAATTTACGATGCTCGAGTTCTATCAGGCATATGCGGATTACAGCGATCTGATGCTGCTAACAGAAGAATTGCTGCGGGAAATGGCCACCCAGATCCTGGGGGCTCCAGCGATTGAATATCAAGGCCAAACCCTTAATTTGGCAAAGCCCTTTGCGCGAATTTCGCTCAAAGACGCGATTCTGCAACACAATCCCGATCTGCGCCTGGCTGATATTGAGGATCGCGAAAAGTTGGCGACCATCGTCACGCACCTTGGACTTCCCGTGAAACCCAGCTACGGCGTCGGCAAGCTGCAGGTAGAGGTGTTCGAAAAGACCGTCGAACATAGACTACAGGAACCTACCTACGTAGTGGCCTATCCGGTGGAGGTCTCCCCCTTGTCGCGCACCAATGATCAAGACCCCCAGATCGCCGATCGTTTTGAGCTATTCATGGGCGGGCGGGAAATCGCCAATGGGTTTTCGGAGCTGAACGATCCGGAAGATCAAACGGAACGCCTGCGCAGGCAAGTTGCAGAAAAAGAAGCCGGAGACAACGAGGCCATGCATTTTGATGCCGACTATGTACGCGCCCTGGAGTACGGCATGCCGCCGACAGCCGGAGAGGGCATCGGTATTGATCGCCTGGTCATGCTGTTCACCGACAGCCCGTCGATACGCGATGTGTT
>CALZGZ010000136.1 GCA_945787105.1 uncultured Gammaproteobacteria bacterium | reverse complement strand
CTCCCAGAACGTCCGGTCACAAGTCCAGCAGTGCACGAAGACAATCGCGGGTTCGCCCCGACCCGCCACATCATAGATAATAGCGGTGCCATCGAACGACAAAACTGACGCTGTCCTTGCAATCTGCCGATGCTGACACGCCACGGTTAGTGTGATCACCATGACCATGCAGGTGACGTGGATGATCGATTTCATTGTTGAGATCGAATTCTATTCTGACCGGGGCCGGTTGGTTACAGGGGCAATTCGCTGCGCTGCAGCACTTGTTTTAACGCAAAACTCGACCTGATATTTGCGACGGCAGGCATTCTCGTGAGATGGCGCTTCAGGAAACGCTCGTATGCCGGCAAATCCGGGACCACGACGCGTAAAAAATAGTCTGCGTCACCGGTCATCAAATAACATTCCATCACCTCCGGCCGGCGGAGCACTTCCGATTCGAAGTCATCCAGGTTGTGTTCCACCTGCTTTTCCAAGGTCACCTGCACAAAAACATTGATCGGCAGGCCCAGCGCCGACTGGTCAACCTGGGCCGAGTAACCCCGAATCACGCCCCGTTCCTCGAGCGAGCGCACGCGCCGCAAACACGGCGCGGGCGACAAGCCCACGCCCTCAGCGAGATCGACATTGCTGATCCGGCCGTTGCTTTGTAACTGACGCACGATTCGCCGGTCTACGGCATCGAGAACGCTCAAGAGAAATATTCCGCGGAATTTATACCATAATGAGCAATATTGTTGCGAATAATAGCCAATCTACGATGCAGTTTGCAACCAAATTGCCCCGCATTCGCCGTATGCTCGCAGTGGCAAGCAAGGCCATTAGGGCCCGGGGAGAGCACCGATGCCAACCGCCGTCGAATCCACCCGCATGAACGTGACGCCCGCAAAGCCACCGCCCGGTGACGCACAGCGCAGCGGTCTGACCGGTGATGAATTGGCCTGTCTCGAGGCGCTGCACAAGCGGGTGCAGTGGTTGTCTGCGTGGATGATTCATCACGCCAATCACGTGCGACCGAACACGGACGGACTGAAAGTCGGCGGCCACCAAGCCTCGAGCGCGTCACTCGCAACGGTTATGACGGCGCTGTATTTTCGTATTCTTCGGCCCACCGACCGGGTGGCGATAAAGCCGCATGCCAGTCCCGCCTATCACGCTATTCAATACTTGCTCGGCAACCAAAGCCAGGAACAGTTGCAACGTTTTCGTGCCTTCGGCGGTATACAGGCCTATCCGTCCCGCACTAAGGATCAGGACGGTGTGGATTTTTCCACGGGCTCCGTCGGATTAGGCGTTGCATTGACCGCATTTGCGTCCTTGACCCAGGATTACCTGGTTCAAAAACGGTTGATCCCTGCCAGCCAAGTGGGCCGCATGATTGCGCTTCTCGGCGACGCCGAGTTGGACGAGGGCAATATCCACGAAGCCCTGATCGAAGGTTGCAAGCATGACTTGCGTAATACCTGGTGGATTATTGACTACAACCGCCAGAGTCTGGATGCAGTATCTGCCGATCTGATGTTTCATCGGTTTCAAGAGATCTTCCAAGCCACCGGCTGGGAAGTCGTGACCATTAAGTACGGCGGACTGCAACAGGCAGCCTTCCATGAGCCCGGCGGAGAGCGGCTGCGGCAGTGGATAGATGACTGCCCTAACGCATTGTATTCGGCACTTGCCTTCAAGGGTGGCGAGGCGTGGCGCGCGCAACTCCTCGAGGACGGTCGAAGCGACGCGGATTTTCGGCAACTCATCGGCCGTCGTAGCAACGATGAACTACATCGTCTCATGATTAATCTCGGCGGACACGATATTGCCGAACTAGTGCGCACTTTCGAATCGATCGTTTGCGACAAGCCCCACTGTTTCATCGCCTACACCATCAAGGGTTGGGGATTGCCGTTTCAGGGACACAAGGATAATCACTCGGGACTGATGAGTATCGAGCAAATGGGCGCCTACCGCCAGTCCATGAGCGTCCCCGTAGGCCAGGAATGGGAGCCGCTAGCCGGTCTCGGCGAGTTGCACGACAAAGTCCAACGTTTCCTGCAGACACGGAGTCACGAGCAGCGCAAACCCGTTCGCGACGCCAACCCGCGTATTGACGTACCCGATGCGGATGTCTTTCCCTGCCCGACCGGCGCGGAACAATCTACGCAGGTGGCTTTCGGCCGCATCATGAATCTCATCGCTCGCGAAAAGAGCGCGTTACCCGATCGAATCATCACGACTTCTCCGGATGTCACGGTATCGACAAACCTCGGTGGCTGGGTCAATCAACGCGGTATTTATCACCGCACGGCGCAGGCAGATACATCTAGTGAGCTGCACGTGGCGTCCATGCAGAAGTGGAACCTGTCCAAACATGGCCAACACCTGGAACTGGGCATTGCCGAAAACAACATGTTCCTCGCATTAGCCGCGCTGGGTTTGAGTGGGCCGCTGTTTGGCCAAAGGCTACTCCCCGTCGGTACGCTTTATGACCCGTTCATCTGCCGTGGGCTCGATGCCCTCAATTACGCCTGTTACCAGGACGCCAGGTTCATGTTGGTGGCCACACCGAGCGGCGTGACACTCGCACCCGAAGGCGGCGCGCATCAGTCAGTGTATACACCGCTCATCGGTATGGGCCAGGATGGATTGACTTACTTTGAACCGGCCTATGTGGACGAGCTTGCCGAAATCATGCGTTGGTCATTCGAATATATGCAACTGCCTGAAGGCGGTTCGGTGTACCTGCGCCTGTCCACGCGGAACCTGCGCCAACCCGAACGCGAGCGCACATCCGAGTGGAGAAAATCGGTGCTGCAGGGAGGCTACTGGCGCGCCGCGCCAGGCGTTGAGTGCCCGCTGGTCATCGCCTACACAGGAGCCGTGGCGCCGGAAGCGGAAACCGCGTTCGAACAAATCCGTGAGCAATGTCCTCAGGCCGGTTTGTTGACCATTACCTCGCCGGATCGTCTCCACACCGGCTGGGTGAAAACGGTTCGCGCACGCCGGGATTCAGGTGGGACCGTGACCTCGCACATTGAACGAATGCTGAGGTCTCTTGCGCACAGCGCACGGATTGTGACAGTGCTCGATGGCGCCCCGGAAACCCTCTCGTGGCTCGGAGCAGTATGCGGACACCGCTGCGTGCCATTGGGCGTCCACCAGTTCGGAGAATCTGGAGATGTGCCGAGTCTGTACCGGCTACACGGGATCGATGTTAAGGGAATCTACGGGGCAGCGCGGCAAGCGCTGGCCAGCACGACACTGCGGAAGCGTTGCCCTTGAGGCGATACCACGATGGACTAGGAAAAATTGAGTGTTCATCGTAATCAGTTTAAATTGAGTGGCTTGGTGTCCCGCCGATTTACAGATCTATCTACCCTGAGTCCCATTGATCTTCGCCCCATCGATTTATCCTTGATTACCGAATCCATCGGACCTGACCCTATTGATTTGACCTGCCGAATCCATCGGACCTGACCCTATTGATTTCTTTGATCTTCGCCCCATCGATTTATCCTTGATTACCGAATCCATCGGACCTGACCCTATTGATTTGATTACCGAATCCATCGGACCTGACCCTATTGATTTGACCCTATTGATTTATGGCGACGTCAGACGTGGCTGGGGCCAAGACTTTCTGGGTGCTGGCCCGTTTCCATGACACGGCGCCGCGTGCCTGCGGGACTTTGTACGTGTGGAGACTGTCCCCGGGTTTGATATCCAGCGGTCGCCAACGGTCCTCGAAGGCATATGCTTCCTGCCGCGCCCCCTTTGGCATCGCCCAGACAGTGATCAGAAACTTGATGGTGTAATAGACATTCCAGAAGATTTCGCCGTTCTTGAGCATGAAGATAGACCGGCGCCACATGTACTTGGGGTTCTTCAGGTATGCTTCGAAGTAGAACTTCTTGAAGTACCGGTTGATGGTTTGCCAACTGAGCGTCGGGTGATCGTAGAACTTCTCCGCGTTGTTGTACACGGTGTACTGATCCCAATCGAGAATCTTTACGCGTCCGTCCCGATACAGGCTGTTGAAGCTCGGTGTACCCGGGAACGGTACGGTGATTCCGCATTTCATGGTGTCGAGCTTGACGCGACGCGCGTAGTTGATGGTATCCTGCATCGATTCCTCGGTATCACCCGTTAGGCCCACCATGAAGAAGCCGTTTGGCTCGAGACCCACCGCTCGCGCCATCTCGACGGCCTTGATTCCCTTCTCCAGTGTGGCTTTGCCTCCCTTGCCAAACGCCTGGAGGACACGATCGTTGCCGCTCTCGAAACCGAAGTACAGGCGATAGCAGCCGGCCCGCCGCATCAGTTTGAACAGTTCGGGGTTGGCACTATCGACACGAATTCCGTTCGTACAGTTCCACGCGAAGCGTACGCCCTTGCGAATGATCGCCTCGCAGACCTGTGCCGCCCAATCGTTGTCGCTGGTGAAGATGTCGTCCACCAGCACCACTTCGCGGTATCCTAGTTGCTCGACGCGGGCCAATTCTTCCGCGCAGCGCTCCGGAGACTTCTTGCGATAGCCTAAACCCATGGTGTTCTTGCTGCCGCAGAAATCGCATTTGAACACACAGCCACGCGAGAACTCGATGGTCGTCACCGGATTGTAACGTGCGATGATCTTCGTCATCTTCTCGTTACATTCAGGCGGGTAATCTTCCCACGCTGGAATCGGCAAATCGTCGAGATCCCGAATGAGTCCCTTGACCGGGTTGACCTTGATCTCGTCGCCTTTTCGCCAGTACAGGCCGTCGATGTCTGCGGCGCTCTTACCGTCAAGGACGTCCGGCACTGTCCAGTCGGCCTCGCCGTTTGCAACCATGTCTAAGAGAGACTCGCGCATCGTCTCGTAGGGCAGCGCGGACGGGTGAGCACCACCGGCAATCATGACGATGTCACGAGACATATCCTTCACCAGGAAAGAGATATCACGCATTTGGTTTGCGAGCGGTGTCGTTGCCGTAATCCCGACCACGTCCGGCTTCTCGTCGCGGATCACGCGGCGGATCAGATCCGGGTCATACATCCGGTACGAGAGATCGAGGATGCGAACGCTGTGTCCGCGCTGCTTGACGGTACCCGCGATGGCAGCAAGGCTCAGAATCGGATAGACCGGGAACGCAATACCGCCTTCGTTAGATCCGTACGTACGGAAGTAAGACGGGTTTATGAGCAACGCCTTGGCCATGTATTTTCCCGTGATGTTAGGGACTTGCGGGAGATCGAGGGTCGAAATTGTGTCCCGATGAGGGTTGTTACCCGCAAACTACCAGACGGCTACGCTATAAGGAATAGGACATTTCATCTCATTACATCGCAGCAACCCGCTCGCCGGATGCCGCCTGGGTCATCATCGGCCTTCGCGGCGCGCCGTGCAACGATCAGTCAGGTCGGTGGGTGAGCGATAATGTCCCGTCATGACATCAGGTGTTCGCGCCGCGGGTGAGGGAGACAGCAATGAGAATGTCCGCTGTTTAGGCGCGGGGGCTACGATCGAGACAACGAAGGTGCACCGCCTCGCCGATGTGTGCCGGCTCAATGGCATTACAACCGGCGATGTCGGCGACAGTGCGCGCCAAGCGGATGATGCGGTGATAGGAGCGCGCCGACAACCGCAATCGATCCATGGCCCGGTCGAGCAAAGACTGACTGGCATGATTCAACACGCATTGGCGATCCCGCGCGGCGCCCTCAAGTTCATGGTTGAGAACGCCCTGGCGCTGTAACTGGTGCGTTCGTGCGACGACCACACGTCGGCGGACCATGGCGCTGGTTTCTTCGGCGCCGCAGGTCTGCCTGAGCACCTCCCGCGGCACGGGCGGCACTTCGATATGCATGTCGATTCGATCCAACAACGGTCCGGAGACCTTGGCGCGATACTTTTGCACCTGTTCTTCGGTGCATTGGCAACGGCCACTGGCGTCACCCAACCAGCCACAGCGGCACGGATTCATCGCCGCAATCAATTGAAAACGTGCCGGGTACTCAACCTGACGCGCCGCTCGGGCGATGTGGATGGTGCCGTTTTCCAGTGGTTCGCGAAGCAATTCCAGCACCCGGAGTTCGAACTCCGGTAATTCGTCCAGAAACAGAACCCCGTTGTGGGCCAACGAGATCTCGCCGGGTCGGGGATGACTGCCGCCACCCACCAACGCGACCCCCGAGGCGCTGTGGTGGGGTCTGCGAAATGGGCGCTGCCGCCATGTCGCCAGTTCCAATCCCTCGTGCACCAGAGAGCGTATCGCCGCGGTAGCAATCGCCTCGTCGTCGGAAAGCTCCGGTAACAAACCCGGTAAACGGGCCGCCAGCATGGTCTTTCCGGTACCCGGCGGACCGATCATCAGCAGGCTGTGACCGCCGGCGGCGGCCACCTCCAGCGCGCGTTTTGCCAACGCCTGTCCCTTGACTTCCTTGAGGTCCAAGTTGCGGACGGGAGCATTGATCCCGCTCGGTGGCCCTTCGATCTCACGCAGCGGCGCGGTACCGTTGAGATGCGCAGTCACCTCCAACAAGTGCTCGGCCGGGAACGCCCTGACCCCGTCGATCAAGGCCGCCTCGCACGCATTTTCGCCGGCCGTGATCAGGCCGCGCCGTGCACGTCGACAGGCGATCGCCGCGGTCAACACACCCCGCGCCGGCCGCAGCCCACCCGTCAGTGCGAGTTCGCCTATAAACTCCAAACCCTGCAGTGGATCGGTGGGAATCTGGTGGGAGGCGGCCAAAATGCCAACGGCGATCGGCAGATCAAAACGCCCGCCTTCCTTAGGCAGGTCCGCCGGTGCGAGGTTGACGGTGATGCGCCGCGCGGGAAACTCGAACCGCGAGGTCAACAGCGCACCGCGCACCCGGTCCTTGCTCTCCTTGACTGCGGTCTCCGCGAGTCCGACGATGGAAAAACGTGGTAAGCCGTTGGCGAGATG
>CALZGZ010000135.1 GCA_945787105.1 uncultured Gammaproteobacteria bacterium | reverse complement strand
GGGGTCCAGGTCGCGGAGTAGGGCGAGCAACCGTCCCTTGCGAACGGGCTCCACGATCAGGCGGTCGCCTTCACGGCGCACGATCGCCTCATCCCCCTCGAGCTCGAACTCTCGAGGAATGCGCAGCGCCTGGTTGCGGCCATTTCGGAACAGGCGCACATGGCGTTCGATCTGAGCCATCTTGGATATCCTCACACGCAAAACATATGTCAAAGCATATGCCGCAGCCCGGCGGCGGTCAACGCGCGAACGAAAAAATATGTATTACGGGGACAGCATACCGATTTGAGGAAGTGGCGATTGCGTATACTGTCCCAGAGTTACAAAACTGCCGTTACCACTCGATTACAGCTACTTGACGGTATAACCGCGTCCTTCGAGACAAGCTGCACGCGCCTTGTTGAAGGCACCCTGGCCGGCCTGCTGTTTTGCCATTACCCCCTGCTGTTGCTGCGCGGCCGCGGCCTGCGCCTGCTGATCGGCTTGGCGCCGCTGCCGCCGTTGTCTTGAGCCGGCCATGGCAGCACCCGCCAGCGCCGCGTCGCCCGTATCGCCATCCGCGATTTCACCAATCGCCGCACCCCTCAGGGCACCGCGTGCGCGTGCTCCCGTTGGCCGGCTGGACTGCGAGCTTTGCACTGTCGCCGGCGGCGCAGATGGCGGGCTGGCCGGGTCGTAGCCACTGTTATCAACCGCCCATAAATAACAGGCGGCCTCGTCCTGCTTCTGCTGCTCAGGCGATTGTCCCTTGGCAGGATAAACCACTTGGCCTGCCGAAGAAGTGTTTGCGACGACCAAGGCGGCAACCAATATGAATAGTCTAAACATGTGCTTAACTCCCATTAACTGAATTGAAAACATTTTTCATTGACTGACGATCAGCTCAGCTGAGGTAATCAGCCGCCGAAGTTATACTTGACGCCAACAGTAAGGATGTTGTTGGACAGATTGTTGACATCGGTACCAACCCACGAAAACTCCCCGAACACGCCCACCTTGCTGATTGTTTGTTGACTACTCAACCAGCTCTACGTCCGCCAGCTTGAAGGTCTTGTTGTAAAACGCCTCTTCAGGCCCGTAGAAGCGGAACATCAGGTAAGGCACCTTGCCCGCAGTCGGGATCCGGTTGTTCTCATAGCCTTCCGGCGTGTTCCTGGCGATTTCGATGTCACTTCCAGATCCTCCGGATTCAAACAGGGCTTTCAGGCAATCAAATCAATCTAGTGAAATGAGAACACCAATTCTTGCCATTACGCGCCAACTCCGCTGACAGATGGCACAGCGAGCACTGGAGTCGCTCGTTTTCTTTAATAAAGAGCAACTGGAGCCGAAGGGGTCGATCCGGCATTCGCCGCCCAGGCGTGAGCGATATAGCCACAAGCCGGCCCCTGGAGCCGCAAACGACAGGTGAATAGAGCTTACGGCAAACAGCGGCCGCGCCGCCGCCCGCGTTGCACGGGCGTTCAACGGCCTGCGGCATCAATCGCAATTACTTCGGAAACATGAACTGCAACTGGAGCCGGATGCTCGAGTCGCCCAGGATGTCCGGTTTCTCGACGTTGTAGTAATAGTGCACTTGAGCGTTCATCGCCTGCGAACCAATCTTGAAGATCTTGCCGATGCCGCCGCCCACCGGCACCGTCCATTTCTGATCACTGGGCGCTTCCCAGTCGGCGGTGATGATCGGCGAGAAGGTGAGGTACCAGCCCTTGTCGTAGTTGTAGTTCACGAACGGCTGGAAGATGAACAGGTTGATCTCGTCACCCGGGTCTTCGTCGATCCCCCAGACATTGCTCACCAGCCCGCCCATAACCCAGCGCCCGGGCATCGTCAGCGCAACAGCCGAGACACCGGCGCCCCACTCGTCTTTGCCGAGCCGCGAATTGCTGGTGGTCGGTAAATGCACCACCGGGCCCACACCCCAGGTCCAGTCGCCCGAATCGGCTGGCACGAAAAAGGCGGTAAACACGGTGTCGCCGGTGCCCCACTTGCGATCCTGACCGGGTGTGAGCCCGGGCTGCGAAACGATCGGCAGGATGGTACGCGTGACGACGTTCCAGTCGTCGTTCAGCTTGAAGGGCAGCACCGGCTGGATGTTGATTACCGCGAAGGTGTCACCCTCGGGGCCCCAGTCGAAGTTGATGTTGCTCTGGATCGGCACGCTGATCAGGCTGGCGATCGGATTCTGGGCCTTCTTGGCCAGGTCACTGGCCGTTTGATCCTGGGCGACGGCGAGGTTTGTTGTCGCCAGAGCATATAAGGCAAGTAAGATCTTGTGATTCGTTCTCATCGCTATTTCTCCCGGTTAACCCTGTGTCGTGAAAATCGCTCTCAAGCTTTATCCTTCAATCTGGCACCCATCTGCTACGACTGGTGAAAACCGGCGGTGAATCGAACTCCTGACGTTCCACCGAGCCGAGAATCTGCATCCGCGGCATTGGGGTACCCTCGCCCCAGAGAATCCCCGGATGGCAATCGATGGCGTCATCGACCACGCCAGTTCGATATCACCCTCGATCTGCACCTCTCTCCCGAGAACCTTACTGACCGTGGCTTCCAACAAACCTTTGTGGCGATCCAAATAGGCCGCCAGGTAAATCATTCCTGCCAGACCCAGCAACAGGGCCAGCGCCATTGCGCCGAAGACGATTTTGACTACCTTCATGAAGCTCCCATCGAGGGACCCAGCAGCGGGTGCAGAAAGGGATTTTGCGTTCAGCCGACATCGGCGCCAGGCGACCCTTCGGGAGGATAGTCGAGGGTGCCGGTAATCTTGCGCCGGTAATCTTCGGTGAAATCCGGGAACGGCAGCGTCTGCGCAGAGCCCCATTCACGGACCTGCTTCTCTGCCGCCTCCTGTTTTTCCGTATCGAGGCCAGCATCACGACTGAGGTAGAGCGTGCTGGAAGGAAACGCGAAACCGGTCCCTGCATCTTCGACAACCGACATGATGCGCAACTGGATGTCCTCCTGAATTGCGAGATATTCATTGTAGTTATTCGACTTGATATAAGCGCGAATCCACACGTTCAGCGAGTAATCGCCGAAGCCGACAAAGCGTACCCGCACCGGATAAGCTACCGTGTGGATAGTCTTTGGGTGGGCGTGCAGCAGTTCACGCAATGCCGCGAGCAGGAATCGCATCTGATCATCGGTGGTCTCGTAACGCAGGCCGAGTTCCGTACTCAACAGAAAGCGGTCGGCCATGCTCAGATTGACGATATTGCGCTGGGCAAAGTCCGCATTCGGAATCGTAATCAGAGTCCGGTCGAAACGCCGGATCCGGGTTGAACGCAGACCGACCGACTCCACCTTGCCGACCGGGCGCCAGCCCGGCGTCGAAGCTTCATCGTAGCGACAGAGGTCACCGACCCGCACCGGACGATCGGCAAACAGGTTGAGTGCACCCATGAAGTTCTCCAGCGTACTCTTTGAGGCTAGCGCCAGCGCCACGCCACCGACACCGGCACCGGTTATCAGGCCGGCCACCGGCACACCCAGCTTGTTCATGATCTGAAAGATCAGGATCAGTATGGCTACCACGCCGACGGTGCGTGAGGCCAGTCGCAACAGAGAGGCGTCGAGACTTTTTGACGTGACACGCGGCGAGGCGATGATAGCCTCGGCCACCTGCTTCGTGGTCAACCAAACCACCCAAACCGATGTGACGCCATATGACAGGAAGGTTATTGCTTGCAGAGTATCGCCTACGGGGCCTGTAATGTGAATCTGCTGATAGGCGAAGTAATCGGTAACGGGAATCAATGAGAGGAATGCTATCGGCGCGCTCATATAACGCAGAAAAGAGCGAAAGGAGCCATCGAATTCTTTTCTGCGTCCCCAACGGTAAGCGGCAATTACGATTAGGAACTCCACCCCGATTAACAGAGCAACCGCCACCCATTTCCAAAATACCAGGCCCCCGACGCTTGCGTTTGCCCAATCCGGCAACGATTCCACCCATTCAACAGGGATCAACCAGCCGGTGAACAATTCATCGATGCGGGCGGCATCCTTGATTGCCATCGGCTGCCGATAAGGCAAATCACGCACCCGTTCGTAGAAATTGGAGACCTGAGCCACCGTGGTGGGGCTGAACTGGTACTCACCTGAATACGGACCCTCAGTGACCCGGGCAATGGTGATCTCCGTGCCTGGCAGGCGCCAGCGTGATGGCGGTTCATCCGGCTCGCCGCCGGCATCTTGTTCGGGCGCAGCAGGGATATCTGTAAGCTGCGGCAGGCGCTGGCGCGCAATCACCTCCCACAGCAGATAGAAGGTCCGGCCTGCCACCTGTAGCCGGATTGCCGACGCCACCTGGCGCAGGTCGAGCAGGCGCTCGGCCTTTAGCGCAACCTGCATCAGCGCCTGCTGCGTGGCGTGACTCGGCGCATCGCGATACGCCCGGTAACGGCCCGTCGCCTCTTCGGTAAGCGCCAGGAAGCTCTGCATCGTTGCCCGTGGGCTCGACGTATCCACGGGCAGGAGGGGGTTCTTTGCTCCTGCGTTGGCCACAACGGGGATCAGGACAAAGGCGAACAGCAAGAAACGGATTAATTTTGCGCGCTCTTTCACAGCGATGAGTGTAATCATGCTGCGGTTAGCAATTCTGGCCTTTTCACGCCAGCAGTCGCCGGCAAACCAGCCAGAACGCCGTCTACCCAAGCACCATCGGATCCATCGCCGAGGATCACCGGGTATTGTGCGCATCCGAAACGACATTCGCCGCTGCTGGCCGCAGTAAGAATCCCAGTGGTGGATCCCGAAGAGACTTAGTCGTCGCTTTGAAGAATACCGAGGCTTGGTTCGCGGGAGGAAAAGGTGGGACGCGGCGGGGTGATGGATCGATCAAAAGGCCACGCGCATGCGCAAGCCACCTACCCAGATATGATCCTCGTCCGGGTTGAGCGCCGGATCGATCAGCAACTGCACGCTCGGCGTGACCGCGATTTCGTCGGCCACCTGCCAGCGGTAGTAGACCTCCGCCGCGTATTGGTCATCCAGATCCGTACCGAACAGGGCATCGTTCGGCTGGCCCCAATTGAGGCCGAATCCAAGCTGGCTTCCCGATCCCAGCGTCGCCATGCCGCCGGGCGTATAGCCGCCCC
>CALZGZ010000134.1 GCA_945787105.1 uncultured Gammaproteobacteria bacterium | reverse complement strand
CGGTTCCGGGGCCAAGTGCAGTAGAACCGAAAAGCGGTACCGAAAACTCAATGCTGGTTGATCAGGCTCCTGATACCACTCAGGTTGATCCAATAATTTACCCGTATCCGATATATCCGGCCTGTCCCGACACACCAGTGACGGTTCCCGACCAAGGTGGCGTCAAGGTAAGCATTGATTGCGACACCGGGATTCGATAAAGGTCCAAAGTAAATCCATCGAGAGTGCGGACACAACATTTGCGTGAAAAAACGTAAGGATTTCGTGATCCATACGTGACGTGCGAATCAATTTTGCACCCTATTAACAGGCCATAACGGCTATTACAAAGGACGCACCCGTGTTTACGAGGCAGGGTTAAACCTAGGGTCGGCCAGTTCTTCTGCAGTTATTGGCGTAAGATGTACCATTCCAGAACTAAGTCGACAGACACTGCCAGATTTGGTCTGGATTCATCTATGCCTCATCGACTGCTCGCGACGCATTCCGGACCTCCAAGGTACAGATGCTTCAACGCCTGTGTTGAAGACGCGTGTTCAAGATCAATTTCGAAATCTGCGATCGGTGCGGTAGCCCGCCAAGGTTATCGCCAGCATCGAAGACCCGGCGGTCGTAAGCAGATTTTGGATCACCTGGGACGGCGGCCCGCCATCGGACAATGCGTCAAACAGGCGCTTGGCATCGCCCTCATCGTCTTACCGCGGTAGAGAGTGAAAAGCCCTCGAAATCGGGCTCACCTTGACAGCGTCCGTCGGAGGCCATGACGGAGGTCCCGCCGATCGTGAGCGTCGAGTGCATGACCTTTTCCTCTGCCCCGGGCGGGCAGGCTTCAGGATCGAGACTGTCCTTGAAACGCATGAGAAACGCTACTTCCGCACCGACAGTGCCGCGATAGAAATTGAGCGCCTCTTCGCAACGGCCGTTGGAAAAAGATAAGTTTCTACCTGCATGGGTTCCTCCTTGGTGATCGGCTATTCACGGTGATGTACTTTCGTCTATATGTAACGAACCGATGTCAAAGCCGTAAAACAGGTTCGGTTAGGTACATTCGTAGATCTTCTTCATATCCGCGACGGATCTTTCGATCAGCCTGGCAAGCACTTTGCAATCAATATCGTCCAGAGATTTCACGTATAGACAGGATTTGCTGGTCTTGTATTTTCCTAGCTTCTTCATCAACGACTCGTATCGCGAGACCCCGAGCATGACGTATATCGTCAGATTCTGTTTCCTCGGCGAGAGCCCAGTTATGGGCCAGTCTCCCTCTCTACCGCTTTGGTACTTGTAGTGGTAGCGCCCGAATCCGACAATGCTGGTACCCCACATCTTCGGCTTCTTACCGGTTACGGAAGTCATCAACTTGATGACGTCCCGACAGTCGCTGCGTTTCCTCTCGTCCTCAACCGTATCGAGAAACGCCTTCACACTGGCACGGGTCGGCTTGGTCTTCAGCTCCGCCATTGAAAGGTATTGTCCTATGTGGCGCCCGCCGGTAGTTGTCGTGAAACAACAGGCCGGTTGCGTGCGTTGATAAGCGATGCCATCAAACGAATAGTAAGAATTAACTACCTGCGTTATTAGGTAAATCTACCCCGAGAGGGCTTTGGTCTTTGCGCTCACGGCCGAAAACTATATTCGCAAAATATTCCCGGAGGTCCGTAATTGCCCGCTCTGAATCCGTTACGTTGCCCGGGATTGGACTTGATTCGATGGACGCTGTTCAATCACGTTACGACTAATGCAGCTAATTTAAGTCGATGGCATGAGCCTTGAGGTCGTCTATCGAGACGATGTCTAATGCGCGCTCGTGGGTGGCGCGCAAATATACGCGTGGCGCATAACCGGCTTCGAACGCCTGTTGCCAGCGTGCGGCGCACAGGCACCAGCGATCGCCGGGGTTCAAACCCGGAAACCCAAATTCGGGACCCGGGGTAACGAGGTCATTGCCGCGAGAAACGCTGAATTCCAGAAACTCTCGCGTCACCTGGGCACAGATAGTATGCGATCCGACGTCTTCCGGTCCGGTTTCGCAGCACCCGCTACGTGTGAAGCCTGTCAGTGGTTCCGTTGAACAGGTTTCCAGCGGCTCACCCAGTACGTTCTTGTGATTAGTCTCAGCCATTGGCGGTAAAACGCTCGTAAAAGAATTTGTGATAAGGGATAGATCCAGTCTTATGGACTATAGTATGCGAAAAATGGTTCCGTCCCCAATTAGAATCCCAATCAACGACGCATAACCGTTAGTCCGCATATGGCACCAAGGCAGACTAGCTACCGCTTCTGCAAGACCATATCGAATTCGATCAGGTTCGTACGCTTCGAACCGATCCACTGCGTTTCCAGAATCCGATAACCGTCGGCGGTGACAATGAAATGGATATGGGGAGTGAAGAGATTGGGCCACTCGGTCTCGAATTCATAGCGGCCATTGGTGTCGGTAAATAGATACGCGCGTAGCCGATCGACATACTCACCGTCTTCGCCGGCCTGCCAATGCGCGACTTTGGCATTGGTTATCGCGGTGCAGTCTGTGGCCGCAAGAATGCGGCCGCGTACCGTAACACCCTTACTGACGTTTATCTTTTGATCAGTGACGGGTTCGTAATGCGTTCCGGTCGTTCGATGTGGTGTCGGAATGCAATCCATCGAGTGGGCGGCTAGGGGAGACACCAACAGCGTAATCGAAGCCAGCAAATGATTGAGTGACACAGGGTCTCCTTGTTGAGCGAATGCGCTTGGGCGGATAGACCGCGCCAAAGTGTTGAAGTTCACAGCCAGAAGTATGAGCTTAGAATTGCAGGCAACTCCATCGCTTTCCCAGCAACCCATAATGCGGGCATTAGAACTTGTTATCATTCCTAACGTTATACACAGTCCTTGTTCTCGTCACCTTAGTGCGATATCCGGGTTAGCCCGTCCAGGTTAAGGTCAGGGTATCGTCCGCACCGAGCTGCACACCGGTCCCTAATCTTTCGCCTTCCCTGTTTAGAACATCGCTCAACCACCGGGCATCTGCGCCAACGGCCCGATGGACTTTGAAGCGCTTGATGCGGGTAGGCGTCATGTGGAAATTAATCAACTCCCCGTTGTCGGCATTCATGGTGACGAAATACATCAATCCCAGTTCGGATCTGAACTGCGCATAGCCGCCTATCCCTTCATAGTCGTTGATGAAGTCGCCACAACCGTAAATGATCGGCCGCGATTTGTAGACCTCGATGCCTTTCGCGTGGTGAGATGAGTGACCATGAATCACGTCCACGCCCGCTTCGTCGATGAGTTGATGCGCAAATCTCG
>CALZGZ010000133.1 GCA_945787105.1 uncultured Gammaproteobacteria bacterium | reverse complement strand
CAGGTTAATCTGGAGATCAGCCCCTACCGGGAGGTTTTAACCGGCAACGGCCTCACAACCCATGTGCAGCGGGTGAGCACCGTCGTGTCGGGGCAGCTTGGGGATTGGATTTTCGTAGGCGGCGCCACCCAGAGTGGGGCAACCACCCAAAGCGGAATCCTGTCCCGCTCAATTTCACGCACTGGCAATCAATTTGGAATCTATCTCAAGGTCGATATCGCTGAGTGACCTCGGTTCAATCGTCTACTTTTCAATGTACGTTTAAGCAGATTTCAATTCGAATCTTTTCGGGACGATAACGTCACTTTGTCCCTGGTTGACCCGTTGCCGCGCTTCATTTCCTTCACCCGTGAATCTGCGAAGTGATCGGAAGCGGTCATTAACGCCAATGCATAAGCCGCGCCCGGAAGCGGAAGCCTAGCGGACGCTGTAGAGCGTCGGCTCCACGCCTTGGTTAGGCTTGATTATTGCTGGAATGATCATCCGGAAGTTTGCAAAAACCTTGAGGTGGCACGTCTAGAGCACTGTTGAATTTGCTGGATAAATTTTGAAAAGCGATAAGTCCAGTTAATTCCACAATGCTATCGTCGTCAAAGAAGCTCTTTAATCGCTTTATCAATTCATCAGTCACCTGTTGATCTGAATAAGTAACAGCTTCCGTGTATTCAAGAACGACCTTCTCTTTCTCGTCGAAGAGATCGCTTTCTTTCCACTGCGCAAGTTTCTTGACTTTGTCCATAGAGCCAGAGCGTTTGGCCAGAATGGCAGAATTGATATCAACGCAGAAACGACACCAATTGATCTGCGACACTCTTACCGTAACCAATGAACGCAAAACGGGACCCAACGGAGAGCTTTTTCTGTCCAGCACTCCATAAAGCACAGCCACTGCTCCAAACAGCTTGGGAACTCTTGCCCAAAGTAAGCCAGGCTGAAGGATTGCTCCATATCTTCTTTTCTGATTCCAAAAAAAAGGCCGTAGAATCCAGGGGTACGCTCTTAATTGCTTAACTGAAACCCTCATATTTGTCCTTCAAGAGCCTAACTACATAGTATATTGGACTCCAGTCGGATAAGACTGCGACTGGAGTCGTATTATTACGGGTATACCGGAAATCCTTTTTTCTTCAACCATTTCGCGCGCTGAAAATTTGTGATAATCCGATTCAAGGCGTGTCTGCCCACCTGCCTTTCACCCACCGCCCAAGAAATGTGTCACGTTTCCCGTAGGGCGTTTAGTGATAATACGCCTGTGCGTGAGGTCGACAAAAAATAAAACTGCTATAAACTACGAAGCGGGCGTTGAACCAGATAGCTCGATCGGCAGGTCATGGCCGAACACAGTAGTTGAAGACTGATAGGTGCGAACCAGCCCAAAGTCGCTACGTTTGCGTACGCTCCACCTTGCCTAGAGATTCTTACGTGCGCGAATAAAGGCACTCATAAACTTGCCGTCGACATCCGCAGCGATCGCGTCGACGTTAAGACCTGAGCTCTTGAGGAACTCGCGTGCGTCTTCGACTCGATAGACTCGCGTGGGTTCGATCTCGATGGCCTCGAACCCCGCTTCGGCGAGCTTGTTTCGATACTTCGAATCCTCCAGCGCACCGGCTACACAACCAATCCAGAGCTCTATACTACGCCGGATCTCGGCGGGCACTTTACCTCGTACCACGACATCGGACACCGCGAAGCGACCGCCGGGTTTGAGTACGCGATAAGCCTCCCTAAGAACCCGGTCCTTGTCGCTGGAGAGGTTGATCACGCAGTTGGAAATGATAACGTCGACTGAGTCGTCGGGGAGCGGGATGTTCTCGATTTCTCCTTTGAGAAACTCCACATTCTCGACCCCCGCCTTCTTTTGGTTTTCGCGCGCCAGGGCCAACATCTCATCGGTCATATCGAGTCCGTAGACCTTGCCGGTCGGACCGACCCGCCGGGCCGAGAGGAGCACGTCAATGCCCCCGCCGGCGCCGAGGTCGAGGACGGTCTCCCCCTGTTGCAGTTCAGCCAGAGCGGACGGGTTGCCGCAACCGAGGGATGCGGCGAGAGCATCTGCTGGTATCGCAGCGGTCTCGTCGGATTCGTAAAGATTAGAGGTAATGGGATCGCAGCCTCCACCACGCGAAGGCGCGCCGCCGCAACAGCCGCTGTCGCCTCCGGAGACGCGCTTGGCGGCTTGGGCGTATTTCTGTTTAACGGTTTCTTTGATGTCTTGCGTGTTGTTCATACTCGGTTTCCTACTTCGAAGACGTCGAAGGTCGGGGTTCTTGTGTGGTTGGGGCGATTTCACCGGGCGGAGCCTTGCTAAATCAAGCCGAGTTTGTCTCCGGCGGTCGGCGTTCACAGGGTATATCGTCTTCCCCCAGCGAGAGGATGCAGTTTTTCTCCAAAATCTTGCGAAACGCGGCACGTCCCCGATGCAGCAACACTCGCGCGTTTGCCTCCGAGATGTCGAGCTGGGCGGCAATCTCCTTGTGCGTGAGGCCGGCCATGTCGTGCAGAGCCACCACTTCACGCTGGCGCTGTGGCAATCCGATAAGGTATTTCCCGATGCAGCTCGACATCTCTTTTTTGAGCGCGCCGAGTTCTGCACCCTCGCTTCGACCGGCCATTTCTTGCATGTCCTTTGTATCGCACGTTAATTCAGGAGTACGTGCCACGGAACGGAAATGGTCGCGGACTACGTTCAGAGCAATGGCGCACAACCAACTGCGTAGACTCGCCTCGCCGCGATAAGGGCTGGTGGTGCGCTGGGCGCGCACAAACGTCTCTTGTGTCAGGTCGTCGGCGAGGACCTCATCTCCGACGAGCCCCAGGACGAAACCCCGCACCGCGGGCCGGTGCTCGGTCATGGATGCAACTTGAAAATTGGTCACCGTCTTTACCATCGCGACAGTAAGTATCGCGGCAGAGAGCTTGCCTTACCGAAGGAACCTATCACAGCACCATCAAGCAAACAATTCCAACTACCGTTTGTCTTCGTTGCTTTAACCGTACTCGTCACTCGGTATTTAGCAGCTTCCTATCAATCCTTAGACGTGTTTGAACGGGAACGCGTTACACATAAGGCGCAACGGGCTCTGTGTGCAGGTGTAACGCTTTAATCTACCAAATCGTCTAATAGATATACACCATGAATTTCCACTGAAATCCTTGTAACGAACGAGGAGTTGATGATGACGATGAGATTAAAGGAAAGAGAGCTGGTCGCCGTGGGAATTTCCGTCGCCGCCGGCTGTAAACCCTGCACCGATTATCACCTCAAGGCTGTGCGCAAAGCCAAAGCCACCGACGATGAGATCACGCAGGCCACGGCGGTAGCCATGGGTGTCCGCCGAAGTGCGCAGAATATCATGGAGGCTTATGGGCTCAGTCAGCTTGGCGCGACGCACCGGGTCGAGGACTGTGTTGACACGGAGACCCACCGGCTCAAGGAGCTGGTCTCCATCGGAGCGGCATTTGCCGTCAACTGCACAACCAACCTGGAGGCGCACCTGGCAGCTGCTACGAGTGTTGCTATTTCCGACGACGATATTCAAGGAGTGTTGATGCTTGCGCAGCTCATCAAAGGCAAGGCGGCTTCGCACGTGGAAAAGCTTATCAAGATCAGTGACACCGATGAAAGCGTCCAACCGCGCAAACAGTGGTCGACCGGGTGCTGCGGATTTGGCGGAATTGCCAACCTCCGCTAATTCTGGCGGTCATCAAACACCGTTTTACATCAGGAGGCAAATACTATGTACGGAATTGAAACAATTGAACTCTGGTGGGTTTTCCCCCTCCTATGCCTTGGCATGATGCTATTTTGTATGCTGTCTGGATTCAGAGGCCGAATGAGATGCTGCGGCTCGCGCTGGCGCCACACGAAGACACGCGGTCCCTGCGATAACAAACTGTAATTACGTGACTCTGACACCACAGAAGATTAGTGAATTACTTAGTTCGTAGACTCATCAGTGAACGGTAACTCGTGGATAATGCATCGGCGGTGAGAGAGCGTTTGTTTCAAATCGCGTCACCGTGCGCGACTTCGAATCGACGATGAGCGAGTAGGGCAGGCTGGAGTTGGCGTACACATGCGTTAAGTGTTGGCGCACTTTGAAATTGTCCGTTCTCATACAAGATTCCTAGACATCTGAAATGGGTTGGTGACCACTGATCAGGTCCGAATCAGTACCCCAAAGTCTGCTCTATATTGCGACCAGCCATTCGATCGAAGTGGCTTGATTGGCCGGAGTTAGCCGAGTTGAGTCGATTTGTTATGGATGCGTACAAACGACCTATTGCAACCAATTAAGCTTCAACAACTGTGCGCCGGTATGAGGTCCGCAAGCTGACATTGCAGACAGTTACGCTTTGATCGAAAATCGTAACGATTTGCGAGAGCCCGCGATGAGAATGCGAGGTTTAGTTTCTTTAGTTGACGAAACGTTGCACCAATGCTCAGCAGATTGATGTTTGCGGACATAATTCGAGAACAACAGCTAGCAGATCACAAGAAAGTAAACATGAAGTCCGTCCACCCTAGGGGACACTCCCCGGCATCTACATTAAATGTCTGTCCTTCCGGATTCGTACAGGCGAGATCAGGAAATGCGACACCCTCGGAAACGACTGCCCAGCCCGATGGACACACTTTGTCAAATACTTGATACAGCGTCTCATCCTGATTCCTGCAACGAACCCAGTCTCCGCCGCAAAAGGGGAAGCCGGGGTCAGAAATCCTGCACTCGTCGCTGAATAGATTACCGCCGCCGCTAGACGTGCCCCCACCGCCACAGCCGGTTGCCATTGATAAACCGATAATGGGAACAAGGATGCGAAGCTTGTTGAATGCAAGTCTTTGTTTGGTAACGTTTTTCATCGCTGCTCTACCTCCATTTTTGCGGGGCGTCAGCATCGCCCGACATGGTCAGACTCGGTGTAACGCACCCAAGTTGTGGCCTTAAGAGGCTAGAAGGTGGAGGGCAAGAACAATCCCCTCAATAAGCACTGATCTAGCGAATCGCTGAAGGACTCATTATTTAGGATTCGAGAGGACCACGTGGCCAAAATGGTCAGGCTTAACTGGCCACATAGTTTTTTACCTTCGTCAGGGAGCATCTGAATGAATCAAGCCATAAAGTCCCTGATCTGTGTCAAAAAAACCTCCGGAACCAGTTCCAGTTCCGGGGACAGTTTACTTATTT
>CALZGZ010000132.1 GCA_945787105.1 uncultured Gammaproteobacteria bacterium | reverse complement strand
GGAGGTGCACTGTATTCGACAACGATACGGATACCCTTCCCCCGCCGTGTAGCGGTGGCCCCGGCTGTACGTCCAGTACGACCAGTGACGGCAGTATAAACGTCGGTTATCTAACGAAGTACTACGCTTGGTAGCCGTGCATTAAGTTAAAATAATATCCAGCAGAAAGGGCGGCGTTTTACGTCGCCCTTTTTGCTTTAGGCGCATCGGAGGGCTTACCTGTTTATCCCGCTGCGAACAGCGGCGCAGACGTCCTCTTATTTGGTTTGCGCGACTGCCTGCAAATCCCATCACGCGTTCCACCGGTCTCGGTTGGGCAGCGTGTACGGCGTGAAACGCCACTGCGCTTTATCTGACCGATAGCCGGGAACGACACTTGATCAAATTCCCTGCACGTCTAATACTTCACAGAGTTACCGGGTTGGCGATGGGTATAACGATGTCTATGCGTTGGGTCGTGCTGTTGCTGTTGGCGCTGAGCGGCGTTGCGCACGGGGCCACGCCGGTTCGACTGGGCAACCTGCTGGAGGAGGGGGGATGGGAGCAGCATTCGGCACGGAAGCAAGGCGGCTCCCTGGAGAGGGATGCCGCGGTGTACTACCGCATTGGGCCGAGTTACCGTCTCCGGGCGACCCAGGACGACGATCAACGTTTCACGCAATCCATCCAGGTTGTCGCGGGGCATTATTATCGCTTTCGGGCGATGGTGAAAACCGCGGGTGTCCAGGGCCGCATCGGGGCCAATCTGTCCGTCTACGGCACCAACAACCACAGTCGACAGACGCTCACCGGCGATAGCGACTGGACCCGCATCGAGCAGGTGTTCCGGGCGCTCGCGGACGCTAATGTGGAATTTGCCCTGCGTCTCGGGCACGGGTCTGGCCGGGCGACGGGTACCGCCTGGTTTGACGCCGTGGAGCTGGAAGAACTCGCCGCGTGGGGTGGCGACTACGAACCAATCGTAACCACACCGGGCCAACGTAAGCGCTCGAGTTTGCCACTGCGCCTGCTGGCGTTTTTGTTCTTTGTGCCGTTCCTGTACGGCTCCCTGGCGGCGTTGCGGCGCCACGACCTGGGTGCTAATGGGGTGGCGGACACGACGCGACCGGTGACGCGGACGGGCGGATTCTGGCTGTTGCTGGGGTTGGCGCTGCTGGCGCGCCTGGCGTTTGTCGGGTATGCGGGATTCTCGCCACAGTTGGACTATTACCAGGATTGGGCGCGGGCGCTGGCCGGATCCGCGAACCTGCTCGACGCGCCCCTGATTGTGCGACGAGAGCTTTCCGGACCGCTGTGGCTGGTCTGGCTGAGCGCGGTGGGTGCCGTCGTTAAAGCCACCCTGCTCGAGGGCAGCGTGATGTTTACGATGTTGATCAAGTTGCCCGCCGTGGTCCTCGAAATGGTGCTGATTTATCTGTTGTTGGCGCGCATGGCGGCGCAACTGCCGCGCGAGAGGTTTTGGTGGCAGGCCTGTTTCCTCGCCTTCAATCCCGCGATGATCATGGTCACCGCCTTCTGGGGGCAACCGGTGGCGGTGACCGCGCTGTTGATGTGGCTCGCCCTCGCCCTGCTGCTGCGATCGAGACCGGGGTGGGCGGCGCTCGCGTTCGGTGGCGCGTTGGCCATGCATCCGATGAGCGCGATCTTTCTGCCCGTGATCGCGTTTGTGTTGCTGCGCCAGGAGCCCCGGCGCGACATCGTGCGGTACGCCGTGATTGCCTCGTTGACGTGCATCGTGCTTTATGTCCCGGCGCCCGCGCATCTGGCCGTTTCCATTTTGCTACCGGCGCCGACAGATACCCTGTTCGCGTGGCAAACGGAACTCTGGCAATGGCTTGGGTTCTGCGTGCTGCTTGCCGGCTTGTCTTTCGTGGTGTGGTGGCGCGCGCAAAGATACCTGCGAGTTATAGATGGGTACACGTATCTCGCGCTGTCTTATCTGGTGGCGCTGCTCGCCGCGCTGCTGCTCCCGTGGCTTCAAGACCTGAGCCTGTATCTGGCGCTGGTTTTCCTGGTGCCGCTGTTGACAAGGCATCGGGGCTATCGTTGGAGCTTTCTGGTCATCACCGTCATGCTGTTCGTGAAACTCGCCTACCTGTTCGCACATCTCATCTTGAATCGGTATGGCATCCCCGGCGAGGCGGTATTCACTTACGTCATTGTAGCAACCGTATTGGTACTCATCCTCGCCGAGTTACGGCGCCAATGGCTGCCCACAGCCCCGCACTCGTTTCGATGGCACCGCGCGCAGACCCGGTTACGCGAATATTGGCTTGCGCCGCGTTTCGGTCCGCCCGAGCCATTTGCGCTGACCAAATTCGATTATCTTGCGCTGGCGGCCCTGTGGGCATTGGGGCTGTCGCTGACTCTTTACGGCCTGGGTGAGTGGCGCTATCCAATCCACGGATTAAAATCCGCCGCTGGCGCGAGGGTCCTGGAAGTGGTGCTGGAGGAACCACAAAAACTCACTCAGGCGCGGGTTTATATCGGGGCCAATGGCGTCGGTAATGTCCGCTTTGAATATTGGGACGGTGAGCAATGGCGGCGGCTGTGGCGCGAAGGCGGCGGGCGGTTGCGCTACCGCAGTAACCGAGAGTACCGCAGCACATTTAAGGCGCTTAGAAAGCGATTTAAGTCCAAGCAGCCGATCGAGCGGCTCAGGCTGACGATATCGGGTGACGGCTTTGACGTGAATGAGGTTGCTGTTTTTGGCGAAGACGGTAAACCGATAATGCCGAGCCAAATCCTTCTCGGCCAGCATAAGGCGGTCTATCCCAACCCACGCGACCACCCGCTATTCGACGAACAATCCCGGATCACTAACGACGTGCACTATCGGGCAAGAACGATCTGGGATGAGGTGCACTATGCGCGCACTGCGTACGAATTCAGCAACGGCTTGCAACCCGACGAGACGACGCATCCCCCATTTGGGAAGACGCTCATCGCCCTCGGCGTCCGGCTGTTTGACATGACGCCGTTCGGGTGGCGGTTTAGCTGCGCGCTGTTCGTGTCGTTCCTGACGGTGCTGGCGTTTGTAGGCGGGCGTTGGTTGACCACCAACCGGGTGGGGGCTTACGTGGCTGCGGTGCTCAGTGTGTGCGAGCTGATGTATTTCAATCACGGTCGCTGGGCAAATGTTGACACGTTTCTGGTGGTGTTGCTCACCGCGAGCCTGCTGTGTCTGTACCGTTGGGTTATGCTCGGCCATAAAACGTTCGATCGCCCCAGCATCGGCTGGTTTTTCGCGTCGGGGGTCTTTTTGGGACTTGCCGCGGCCACCAAATGGAACGCGCTGTTCATCGGCTTCGCAATATTCGTCATGCTGTGCATCGCCAAACTCAACGCCTTGAACCAGGCGATGCACCACCAGCGTGCCGGGGCGCAAGGCGCGGTGGCGGGGTTTTTCAAGGGCGACTTGTTGCCCAGTATTGGTCATTGGGCGCTCGGTTTTCTGGTCATTCCGGCGTTGATGTACTACTTGGCCCACGTTGAACTCCTCCAGGCATTACCCAACAAAGCAAGCATATGGACCACCGACGGCGTGCGCACCTTTATTGAGCAGCAACAGCATATGTGGAGTTTTCATGCCGATCGCGATTCGACCCATTCCGGTAGTTCGTTGTTTTTCACCTGGCCCATCATGTGGCGGCCGTTGTGGATGTACACGCCCGGTGGCATAGCGGAAGGCATGCACGCGAGTATCAACATGATCGGCAATCCGATGATCTGGTGGCCGGGATTCATTGTCATGCTGGGGCTGGCCTGGGTCGCGGTGGCAGGCAAAGATCGCACCGCTTTGTTTCTCGCGGGTGTGTATTTTCTGCAATGTCTCCCGTGGCTGGTGATTACGCGCACCATGTTCATTTACCACTATTACCCTTTTCTGCCGTTGGTCATCTGGGGGATCGCGTACACGGCGTCCCGTATGAACTATGACCATGTAGCGCCACGAGCGGTGTTGGCCGGTTATATCTTGTTGGTGATCGCCGCTTTCGCGGCTTATTACCCGCTGTTGACGGCGATGCCCGTTCCGAGCGGTTACGTGGAGGCGCTGCGCTTGCTGGATACGTGGCCGCTTAAAGATAGGTGAACACGGCAAAATTAAGCCCCGTCATGATAACAAGCGGGAGCGTTACTTGACGTTTTATGGCAATGATCCGCGAGGTGAGCGGTGGTTGCGCTTAGAATGAATCTACTGCGTCGCTCAAAATCAAGACCGCATCGACATACTGGGGTAATCAATCGTTGTTCAGTAAACGCACGTATATTTCATACCATAGCTCGCATGTACTAAAATCAGATACTAACTTATGCATACTCATCGGCCATCAACACTTGCGGTTTCGACG
>CALZGZ010000131.1 GCA_945787105.1 uncultured Gammaproteobacteria bacterium | reverse complement strand
GCTCCGCGATACCCAGAAAATCCTTGCTGCGATGGCTAATTTCCATGACCGAAGCACCCGCATCGTCCCACTCCAATAGTTCATCACGCGCTCTTGCAAGCACGGTTTCAGGAAGCACGCCTGGCCCGGCGCTGAAGTTATACACACGACTCAAATTGGAATCTCCTTGCCTGGCTTTCTGAATTAGGATTTGTCCTCAACGGGCTGCCCGTTGGTTTCGACAACTTTTTCTAGGCTGACCAACCGCTCATGACTTTGCAGGTCGATCAGTCGCACTCCCTGCGTATTACGACCTTGCATAGAAACTTCAGCTACGCGTGTACGAATCAAGATCCCAACGTTTGTAATCAGCATGACCTCGTCGTCTTGGTGTATCAGTTCCGCACCCACAGCTGATCCGTTACGTTCATTGACTTGAATCGAAATAACCCCCTGGCCTCCGCGGCCTTGAACAGGATAGTCAGCGATAGAGGTCCTTTTACCATAACCATTTTCGGTTGCCGTCAAAACGCTATCCTCTGCATTTGCCTTGGTGTTTGCGATGATCAATGAAATCACTCGCTGACCCGATTTGAGCACAATCCCCTTCACGCCACGGGCGGTACGCCCCATAGCACGCACATCGGACTCCGCAAAGCGAATCACCTTCCCTGCGTTAGTAAATAAAAAGATATCTTGGGACCCATCGGTCAATGCGACCCCTACTAGATGAGTGTTCGCACGCAGGTCTATGGCGATAATGCCGGAGCTGCGCGGACGTGAAAACTCCTTTAGCGGTGTTTTTTTCACCGTACCGTCAGAGGTGGCCATAAAGATAAACTTACTTTGCTCAAATCCTTGAACTGGAAGTACCGCAGTGATCTTCTCTCCTTCCTGCAGCGGTAATAAGTTTACCAATGGTTTGCCGCGGGCAGTGCGGCCAGCTTGAGGTAACTGATAGACCTTCAACCAATAAACCTTACCTCGATTCGAAAAACACAGGATCATATCGTGAGAATTCGCCACGAACATCCGCTCCACAAAATCCTCATCTTTGGTGCGGGTCGCGGTCTTTCCACGCCCGCCTCTGCGTTGCGCGCGATAATCGGATAACGGTTGCGATTTCGCATAACCAGTATGCGAGAGAGTCACCACCAAGTCTTCTTCTGCGATTAAATCTTCAGTTGACAAATCAACTTGGTCTTGTGTGATTTGAGTACGTCGCTCATCTCCATACTTATTACGGATTTCAAGAAGCTCTTCACGAATTACATTTAGCAGACGTTCAGTGCTTTGCAATATGTCCAATAAATCTTTGATTCGCTCAAGGAGTTCCTCAAACTCATTGCGGAGCTTATCTTGTTCGAGGCCCGTCAATCGGTGCAGACGTAAGTCAAGAATCGCCTGGGCCTGAACTTCAGATAAGTGATAACCGTCCTCCAATAAACCATACTGATGTTGCAGGTCATCAGGACGAGAAAAAGTTGATCCGGAGCGTGTCAACATTTCCCTCACGATGCCCGGCTCCCACACCGTGGACACTAATTTTTGCTTGGCTTCACTGGGACTCGAGGATGACTTGATCAACGCAATAATGGGATCGATGTTGCTGAGGGCAACCGCCAAACCCTCCAAGATATGCGCCCTTTCCTTTGCTTTGCTAAGTTCAAAGATTGTGCGCCTGGTTACTACTTCCCGGCGATGTCGGATGAACTCTTCTAACAACTGCTTGAGATTTAAAATCGCCGGCTGATTTTTGATCAGCGCAACCATATTGATGCCAAAAACGCTCTCCATCTGAGTGTGCCGATACAAATTGTTCAGCACGACTTCGGGAACCTCAGCGCGTCGCAGTTCTATTACGACTCGCATACCACTTTTATCGGATTCATCACGAAGCTCGGAAATTCCCTCGATTCGCTTGGCCTTAACCAGCTCCGCAATCTTTTCAACCAATCGCGCTTTGTTCACTTGATAGGGAAGCTCATTAATAATGATCGCCTGCCGGCTGAGCTTTTCATCGGTTTCGATCGTGGTGCGGGCGCGAACGTAGATCTTTCCACGCCCGGTGCGATACGCCTGATGAATCCCAAGACTGCCATTGATGATTCCATAGGTAGGAAAATCCGGTCCAGGGATGTGTTCCATCAATTCCTGTATCGACAACTCTTCGTTATCGATCAGCGCCAGACAGCCATTGATTACCTCAGTGAGGTTGTGCGGCGGTATATTGGTGGCCATGCCAACCGCAATACCAGACGACCCATTGACCAACAGGTTTGGCACCCGGTTGGGAAGTACTAAAGGTTGGACCTCGGTCTCATCATAGTTTGGCCCGAATTCGACTGTTTCCTTGTCGATATCGGCGAGCATTTCGTGCGCAATCTGGGTTAACCGGATTTCGGTATAGCGCATCGCTGCTGGTGAATCGCCGTCCACCGATCCAAAATTGCCCTGCCCGTCTATAAGCGGATAGCGCATGGAGAATGGTTGCGCCATGCGGACAATGGTGTCGTATACCGCCACGTCTCCATGGGGATGATATTTACCAATTACATCACCCACCACGCGGGCAGATTTCTTATACGGTTTATTCCAATCGTTCCCAAGCTGTGACATTGCAAACAGGACGCGCCGATGCACCGGCTTGAGACCGTCTCGCACATCGGGCAGCGCGCGGCCTACAATTACGCTCATCGCGTAATCTAGGTATGACTGCCGCATTTCCTGCTCCAAATTGGCAGGAATTGTCTCTTTAGCGAATGGTTCCATCTAACTCGGGAGTTTCACGAAATCCGGCCCGGGAATGAGGGGGATTCTTCCGACCCGGCTTGCACAAATATATCGCTGAAAGTATACCACGATGCCGTGTGGCAGCGCAGCAACAGCCAATGTCGGCTATACTACGCGCCCAACGAATCAGCTATTACCAACTACACTGCAAGCATGAACCAAAATCCTCATCCGAATAATATCGTCTGGCATCATGCCACCGTGACCCGTAAACGACGCGAACAACTCAATGGCCACCGTGGAGGTGTAGTGTGGTTTACCGGTCTGTCCGGGGCGGGAAAGTCCACCATTGCTCATAGCGTGGAAGAGCGCCTGCATCAAATGGGATGTCGAACATTCGTGTTCGATGGCGACAATGTGCGCCATGGATTATGCTCGGACCTTGGATTCAGTCCCGCCGACCGCCATGAGAACCTGCGCCGCATCGGCGAAATGGGCAAACTGTTTGCCGAAGCTGGAATCATTGCATTAACAGCGTTTATATCCCCGTTCCATTCTGATCGAGAGATGGTTAGAAATATGGTCGCGAGCGACGATTTCCTCGAGATTTACTGCCGCTGTCCGCTCGAGGTCTGCGAGGCCCGGGATGTTAAAGGCTTGTATCGTCGTGCGCGCGCCGGGGAAATCAAAGAATTTACTGGTGTATCTGCTCCCTACGAGGAACCGGATAACGCATCACTGGTGATCGACACCAACCTGATAGACATTGAAGAATCCACCAGGATTGTGTTGGCGCTTATTGCTGAACGCGGAATTATCCCCGTCTGATATAGCCCGTATATTGCACCCAGGCGGCGAAAAGACAGGCCGAGAATATGTTTGGATTAAGGCGTTCGATCAATGCTTGGTGTAGCGCGTCGTATCCGAGTATTCGCCGATCACGGCCGTGGCTGGTTCTCGCGCCCCTGCGCTTGGCCCGCACTCGACCCATAGCCCGCTATGGGTCTGGCTCCAGGCGCGGCGCTCGGCTGCGTGCGACCGGTGCCAGCATCCGGGATCCTGCTGCGCTATGCGTGCGAGCCTGGCGCTTTACGCAACGGCTAGCTGCGGCTCTGCATTTCGCTCCAGCGCGGCGTTCAGCCGCGCGGCCCCGCGCCCACGCGCAGGACAAGTCCCGACGCCATCATCCGGGATCCTTGCTGCAATATACCGGCTAGGCTGGCCCTGCCGAACCCGGAGACCACCCTTGGACATTAGTTTCGTCGATCTGATCCAACAGTTTCGCCGGCTCGAACCCACGTTGAGAAGGCGTTTTGACGAGGTTTTCGCGCACGGCCAATACATTATGGGGCCGGAAGTTTTTGAATTGGAACGAGAATTGGCGGATTTTGTTTCCGTTACCCACGTTATCGGCTGCGCGAGCGGCACCGATGCGTTACTTATGCCATTGATGGCCCATGATGTGGGACCTGGTGACGCGATATTTACGACCCCGTTTACGTTCATAGCCACCACCGAGGTAGTGGCCCTGCTTGGAGCAACGCCGGTTTTCGTCGATATCGACCCTCGAACCTTCAATGTCGATCCCGTGAGCCTCACTCAGGCGGTGGACCGAGTCCGCGATAGCGGAAAACTGCGCCCACGCGGAATCATCCCCGTCGATTTGTTCGGAATTCCCGCGGACTACGATGCCATCGAGGTAATCGCGGATCAGCACCAGTTGTTTGTGCTCGAAGACGCAGCACAAAGCTTCGGCGCCAGGTATAAAGGTCACCGCACGGGTAGTCTGGGCGATATGGCGGCGACGAGTTTCTTTCCCGCGAAGCCGTTGGGGGCATATGGTGACGGCGGCGCGATATTTACGAATGACGATGACTTAGCCGAAAAGCTGCATTCGATACGCGTTCATGGTCAGTCCAACGATAGGTATAACAACACGCGGGTTGGTTTGAACGCCAGGCTAGACACACTCCAAGCGGCGGTGGTCCTGACTAAAATGACCGTATTTGAAGAAGAGCTAGACGCCCGCCAACGAGTCGCAGCACATTACTCAGAACGGCTTCGCGATGTCGTGCAAGTACCACATGTGCCCGCGGAAATTGTCAGTTCCTGGGCTCAGTACTCAATCTTGTCCGATCACCGCGATGCAGTGCGCTCGGTATTGGCAGCAGCTGGTATTCCTACCGCTATTTACTATCCTATTCCGTTACATTTGCAGGCTGCGTTCAGCTATCTTGGTCACCAAGTCGGTGATTTTCCAATATGCGAAGAAATCAGCTCCAAAATTATCAGCCTTCCTATGCACCCTTATTTAGCTGAGAAGCAGATCGACCGAATATGTAGCGGTGTCATCACCGCTGTGCAACCCCAACATGACAATTAAACAATCATTGATCGATAAGTTGCACGATCGTTCCGCGGTAATCGGTATCGTAGGTCTTGGCTATGTGGGATTACCATTATGTGTGCGCTGCGTTGAGGTCGGCTATCGGGTAATCGGTTTCGACACGGATCCCGGCAAAATCTCAGCATTACTCGAAAACCAAAAATATATAGAACACGTCGATATCGGAAACCTGTTTGCGGCTGGTGAAAGCTTTCATCCCACTAGTGATTTTTCACAGTCCGTTAACACTGATGTCATTATTCTATGCGTGCCCACGCCGTTGAACTCCCATCGGCAACCGGATCTTTCCTATGTCGTTGGATCGGTAGAAGCCATTGCACCGTATTTGCATCAAGGTCAAGTCGTGTCTCTGGAGAGCACAACCTATCCCGGTACGACCGAAGAGGAAGTACGTCCGCGGCTGGAGAAACCCGGTCTCAAGTGCGGTGAGGATTTCTATCTCGTGTATTCGCCGGAAAGGGAAGACCCGGCAAATCCGGAGTTCACAACCCAGACTATTCCTAAGATTGTGGGAGGAAGCTCGCCCGCGTGTCTCGAAGTGGGGCAGGCGTTTTATCAAAACGTCGTCGATACAGTCATTCCAGTGTCATCTACACAAACCGCTGAAATGGCTAAGATCTTGGAAAATACCTATCGTGCCGTCAATGTCGCTTTAGTTAACGAGCTCAAGCTCGTCGCCGACGCCATGGATATCGATATCTTTGAGGTGATCCGCGCCGCGGCAACAAAACCCTTCGGTTACAAAGCGTTTTATCCCGGGCCGGGTCTGGGGGGCCATTGTATCCCAATAGACCCTTTCTATCTCACCTGGAAAGCGCGAACCTATAATGTCGCAACGAGGTTCATTGAGCTGGCCGGCGAGATCAATACCAAGATGCCGGACTATGTTGTCTCCAAAGTGATCGAAGCCCTCAATGACCGGAAAAAGGCGGTACGTGGAGCGAAGGTGTTAGTCCTGGGCATGGCATACAAGAAAAACGTGGATGACGTGCGTGAATCACCAAGTTTCGTCATCATCGAAAAGCTGCTCGCGCTGGGCGCCGATGTTGCGTACTCAGACCCTCATGTGCCACGTATCCCCCAAATGCGTAAACACAATCTGGCTATGGAGAGCACGTCACTCAGTGACGAAACGCTTGCTGCAGTGGACTGCGTTCTCGTTGCCACCGATCACGACGGATTTGACTGGACGATGATCGCAACCCACGCACCCCTAATCGTCGATTCGCGCGGTGTCTACCCGGCCGGGACCGCTAACTTGTACCGGGCCTAGCCCGCATGTCTTACCAGGATCCCGGATGCGGACGTAGGACTCGTGTAGCTGAGCCCCCTGCTGGTTCCCCTGCTGTGCGGGGACGAGCGCTGCGCCCGGAATGATACCCATTAGCCGGCTCTATGGGTCGCGTAAAGGTCAAGCACAGATGGGCGAGAACCCGCCACAGGCGGGATGCCTTGATGCAATGTGCGGGTTACCTAGGATCATCGTACAACGCGCGAATACCGGTTGCGTCCGGTCTTTCTACTACACCCTTCTCAGTAACCAGATAATCGATCAATTCGGCAGGGGTGATGTCGAACACTGCATTGAACGCCCGCGCCCCCTCAGGCGCGATACGTCTCCCGCCGCAAGTCAACACTTCTTCGCTATCTCTCAGCTCTATCTCAATATCCGCACCGGCATCCAAGTGTCGATCGATGGTGCTCGTCGGTGCCACCACCATGAATCCAACGCCATGTTCACGCGCCAACACCGCGAGTGAATAGGTTCCGATCTTATTTGCGACATCACCGTTAGCCGCCACCCTATCGGCGCCGACGATCACCCAATCGAGGCCATGACTGCGCATCACATGCGCAGCGGCCGAATCCGGTAGCAGCATTACGGGGATGTCCTCTTGCAGTAATTCCCAAGCGGTCAGCCGGGCACCTTGTAACCATGGGCGTGTCTCTCCGGCATAGATATGTTTGATCTTACCCGCTGCAAAACCAGCGCGGATCACCCCCAAAGCAGTGCCATAGCCACCTGTCGCCAAGGCGCCGGCATTGCAATGGGTAAGTACCGTAGCGTGTTTGTTCAACAAATCGGCGCCTAAAGCACCCATGCGGCGATTGGCAGCGATGTCCTGGTCATGAATAGACTTCGCCTCTGCCAGCAAATAGCCGAGCGGGTCCGAATCTGGCGCCGAGGCGATCGTGCTGCGCATTCGGTCCACCGCCCAACGTAGATTGACCGCGGTGGGTCGCGCTTCACTCAACTCCTGTAGATCCGTTTTGATTGCCTCCCGCCATTGCTTTGGGCTAGCGACAACATGCTCTCGTGCTGCCAGCACCACTGCATAGGCGGCAGTGATGCCAATCGCCGGTGCACCGCGCACGACCATGTCCCGGATAGCACGGGTTGCATCACGACATGTAGCGATGGATATATACTCTTTTCGCTCTGGTAACAGCCGCTGATCTAACAGCAGAAGCCGGTCAGATGACCATTTGATGGCGTGCACTTTGTCTCTGGCCCTCACATCCATGATTAAACCTTAACATTAATGGGCACTGAGATTATAGAAGTTGTTTGACTTGTACTGCTTTCGGGGGATAGGTATCTTTCGCTCATGCCACAAGCAATCGACACCTTGGTTCATGCACGCTGGGTTGTGACGGTTGATCCGGACTGCGATACCAATGACAACTACAGCGTGGCGATCCACAACCATCGAATCATCGACGTATTAGAACAATCCATAGCAAACTCCAAATATCAAGCCAACAAAGAGGCACATCTGGATCATCATATTTTGATTCCGGGATTGATCAATACCCACACGCATGCGGCAATGACGCTGTTCCGGGGATTAGCAGACGATCTGCCGCTCATGGATTGGCTGCACCAACATATTTGGCCCGCGGAGACTAGATGGGTAAACGAAGAGTTTGTTCGGGTTGGATCAAGTTTAGCGATGGCTGAAATGTTCCGCAGCGGCACGACATGTTTCAATGATATGTATTTTTTCCCCGACATCGTCGCTGACGTCGCGAGAAAAATCGGGATGCGCGCCAGTGTTGGTCTGATTCAGATCGATTTTCCAACCACCTGGGCACAAACTCCTGAAGATTATTTGCGCAAGGGATTGGAACTTCATGACGAGGTCAAGAACTGGGATCTAATTACGACTGCATTCGCGCCACATGCGCCTTATTCGGTTTCTGATAAACCACTAATCAAGATTCAAACCCTCGCTGACGAACTAGACATCCCTATTCACATGCACGTGCATGAAACTGAACACGAAATCAAATCGTCGATTGAGCATTTCCGTGTACGGCCCTTAGAAAGGTTGAGCCAACTTGGCTTACTCACCGATCGTCTGTTGGCGGTACATATGACTCAACTTCTGCCTTCAGAACTTGAGGCAGTTGCCGATAATGGAACGCATGTTATTCATTGCCCAGAATCGAACTTAAAACTCGCCAGCGGAATGTGCCCGGTGGCCGAATTGTTGGATGCCGGAGTCAATGTCGCTCTTGGCACGGACGGCGCTGCAAGTAACAACGACCTGGACATGCTGAGTGAGATGCGAACTGCTGCTTTATTAGCCAAGGGCGTGAGCCGCGACCCGACGATATTACCTGCTCATCAGGCTTTGCGTATGGCGACCGTCAATGGTGCGCGGGCGCTAGGCCTGGAAGGCACAACGGGCACTATCACAGCGGGCAAATGTGCCGATCTTGTAGCCATTGATCTCGAGCACGTCAACACACAGCCCACTTATGATCCAGTCACCCAGCTCGTGTACAGCGCCAACCGTGACCAGATCAGCGATGTATGGGTCAACGGCGAGCAGGTGGTCCGCAACGGTAAACTTGAGACAATCGACCTGAAGACTCTGTTTGCACAGGTGGCAGTTTGGGCAAACAGAATTATTGCTACCGACCCTCAGGATACCGCACAGGCAGCATCATGATAAACACAAGCGATAATATCGATAATGCGGAGATTGCCAAATTCGAGGAACTGGCGTCTCGTTGGTGGGACCCAAATAGTGAGTTCAAGCCGCTACACGATATCAACCCGCTGCGCGTCGAATTTATCCGCCAGCGTGTTGACGTTCCAGGTAAAGCGTTATTGGACGTAGGTTGTGGCGGTGGATTGTTGACTGAGAGCATGGCCCACCTTGGCGCCCACGTAACCGGCATCGACATGGGTAAGGCGCCACTGTCGGTAGCCAGACTCCATTTGAAGGAAAGTGGCTTGCAAGTCGATTATCAACGAGCTACAGCGGAGGATTTCGCATCTCGCTACAGCCACCACTACGACGTCGTCACATGTCTCGAGATGCTCGAGCACGTGCCGGATCCAGCGTCAACGGTGAATGCATGCGCTAAATTGGTGAAACCAGGGGGGACGGTGTTTTTTTCCACCATTAATCGCAACCCGAAAGCTTGGTTGTTCGCTATCCTAGGCGCCGAATACGTGCTCAAACTGCTGCCCAAGGGCACTCACGATTATGCGAAGCTTATCAAACCGTCAGAACTCGATAGCTGGTCACGGAATGCGGGGCTCACGATTCACGAAATGACAGGTATGCATTACAACCCAATCACAAAGCATTATTGGATGGCGCCCGGATTGGATGTGAACTATATCGTGTATGCCAAAAAACCCGATGCCTGACATCGACGCGCTATTGTTTGATCTCGATGGGACCCTTGCCGATACCGGACCCGACATGGCGGCCGCCATCAACGCGCTGTTAAAAGATGAGGGTCGAACTCCGCTACCTTATTCCGTTATTCGTCCGTGGGTGTCCCACGGTGCGCGCGCCTTGGTTGAACTGGGTTTTGATGTTGGTGAAAAAGACCCTGCGTTTGAAGATTTGAGACTGCGGTTCCTCGATCATTATCAACAAAACCTTTGTCTGCACACAAAGTTGTTCAATGGTATAGAACTGGTGTTGAACCACTGTGAAGACCGCGGCATTCACTGGGGGATCGTAACCAATAAGCCAGGATATCTGACCGAGCCTCTGGTAGAACAGCTCGGGCTTACCGAGCGAGCTTCTTGCGTGGTCAGCGGCGACAGTTTGAGTAACCGTAAGCCTCACCCGGACCCTCTACTTTACGCGTGCCGTCTGATCGGTCGGACACCCGATCGCAGCGTCTATATCGGCGATGCCGCACGGGATGTCGAGGCCGGTAATAGTGCGGGGATGGTGACACTCGTAGCTACATTCGGTTATCTGGGAGAATCTGACCAACCCGATACTTGGGGCGCCGACGGATTGGTCGACACCCCAGCGGATATCATTACGTGGTTAAATGGTGGTGTTTCACGGCCTAACGCTAACAACGCTTGATAAGCCATGATCGATCGTCTGCGTGAGTATGATGCCACCCCCGATCTGTTGAAAGGACGTATTATCCTGGTTACCGGCGCCGCTGATGGTATCGGCCGCGCGGTCGTTCGCGGCTATGCGAAACATGCAGCCACGGTGATCATGTTGGATCGTCAGCGGCGAAAACTTGAGACCCTGTATGATGAAATCGTCGAACAGGATTGGCCGGAGCCGGTAATTGTTGTTCAAGACCTAGCACAAGCCACGGAAGAGACATGTCAACAAATCGCATTGGGTATCGCCCATGATTGCGGGCGCTTGGATGGACTACTGCATAACGCAGCGGTCATCAATGCGCTGACCCCTCTTCGCAGTCACGCTTGGAAAGACTGGCAAACGTCCATAAAAGTTAATTTAGAAATTCCGTTTCTGCTCACACGGGAATTGTTCCCATTACTGGAGGCATCAGATTTTGCCTCCGTGTTATTTACCTCTGCAGATGTGGGGCGACGAGGACGCGCGTACTGGGGCGCTTATGCTGTCGCATATTTCGGAATCGAAGGCCTGAGGCAAGTCTGGTCAGCGGAGACCGAGGTCAACACCTCTATTCGTTTTAACACGCTCGATCCCGGGCCGGTACGCACCAAGATGCGCGGCAAGCTTTATCCGGGAGAAGATTCCGGGAACCACCCCACACCCGAAGATATCGTTCCTGCCTACCTGTATCTAATGGGGAATGACAGTAGACACGTAAATGGGATGGCGCTCTCGGTTTAATCTAAATCTAGCGCAAGAGTTTGATTAGTTTGTCTTCGAGTTCGATCCGGCTCGCTAGTTGCTCACCCAACACCGACAGGTCCTCGGCGAGTTGTTCGTCGTCAGTCACCTTTTCGGGGTGTTCATAATTATCATTAAAATCCAAGGCTGCACCGGTGGTAGCGGCAATATCAGGATAAATATCGTTGGCCACGTCAGCCACTCGTTGTCGTCGCTCATCCCCATTTACGATTCTTTCATAGAGTGTAAAATGGCCAGCGGCAATGTAATCGACAAGTAACTGACAGAACTCTTGAACCGTCTTCGCCACGGAATCGCTCGGCGGGTCAGCGTCGAGACCGGCCGCACGGCAATACAATATCAACATCTTTGCGCGTTCTTCCAGGAGTTTGTCCACTAACTCTCGGGTATTGGAACGCCGATCTTCGCTGCGTTCTGTTGTGAGATCTTCCGACATCAACCGTTATGCTCTTTTGTCCGTTGAAATGATCCTACTCCCCGCACAGGTATCTGTAAACAATATTGCGTGCACGGAGTGTGAATCTTTCACGGTCGCCGAAAGAACTGCGGAACCCGGGCGGCAATTTTGGTCACAAAAAATAAAGGTGAAACATTCAATTGATGTTTTTTGCAAGCTTTATAAGCCTCCAAATTCCCTTTAATGATGTTTAGAATGCTGTTGTTCGTGGTACCGCCCATGCGCATCCTAACCCAAATCTCAGGGACGTACAGCGAACGAATCCGGTGCAATTCCAATAACCTTAACGTTAATTCGAAATCAGACTGAATCTTGTAGTCGAGATCGAAGCTACCGCAATGGTCATACACGGCTTTCCTGACGAAAAAGGTCGGATGCGCTGGGATCCAGCCTTTAAAAAATAAACCCGGCTCAAAGGGCTGCGAGGTCCAATATCGAACGACTTTTTTTAAGTTCGCTCGGTCCACGTAAACAAGGTTCGCATAGCAGGCATCGAGTGCAGGGTCTGAAAACAGCTCCGCAACCCGCCCCAGAACCTGTTCATTCTCATACACGTCGTCCGCGTTCAGGGTTCCAACTACGTCTCCAGTAGCGACCGCAATGCCCTTGTTCATTGCGTGATAGATACCCGTATCCGCCTCACTGACGACCACCGATATGTCGTTCCGATGCCGATTCACGATCGACATGGTATTGTCCGTCGACAGACCATCGATAATGATATGCTCGACGCTGGAATAAGTCTGACCGGCTACTGAGTTTATCGTGTCCTCAATTGTTTCTGCACCGTTGTATACCGCAGTGATCACTGAAATTTTCATTGTTCGACTCAACTAGTGGTCCCGCGAAAGGCACATAACTTTCTGATACAGCATTCTTCACAGCATGGCGTAGGGCGGCAGACTGTCCTTCCGTGTACAACGATCAGCGCATGGTATTCCTTGTAGTCCGATAAGCGTTTACCCATTTTCGACTCGAACAGATGGCGTATCACATCATAATCTTCGTTTCCTTGGATCAAACCGAGTCGAGAAAAAATTCGCCGCGTATAGGCGTCAATTACAAATACCGGACGATCAAAAGCATACAATAATATGTCGTCAGCGGTTTCACGTCCGACCCCGTAGACCGATAACAATGCGTTCCGCAGGGCTGGAGTCTGCATCCGCTGTAATTCGCCTACCCCTCCATTTTTAACTAGCCAACCGCAGAAGCTGCGCAGGCGCTTACTCTTGACGTTGAAATACCCAGAGGGCCTGAGCCAACTTGCCAATCTCTTGTGATGCGCGGCCAATATCGAATCTGGATCCAGCGCGCCAGCTCGTTTGAGGTTATGCAACGCACGCTCTACGTTTTTCCAAGTTGTATTCTGGGTCAATATCGCGCCGACCATGATCTCGAATTTGCTATCTGCCGGCCACCAGTATCGTGGCCCATAGCGACCGGACATATCACGATAGACACGGTTTATGATTGTTACCGATGCCACGAAAATCAGCGATTCAGAGCACTATTGTTCTCAACTAATGCGACAGAATCCAATAACTGTCTTACGGATGGGCCGCTGAGCCTGCGCCAGCCACCCGGAGGCAGGTCTTCAGGCAGTTGTAAACAGCCGAAACGTAAACGCTTCAGCCGATTCACTGACATTCCCATCGCTCCAAACAACCGTCGTACTTCCCGATAACGCCCCTGGGTGATCACCACCCGGTACCAACGGTTGACGCCCCCTGACGATCGTTGCGCTTTGATCGCCTTGAATGCAGCGGGTCGTCCGTCCAGGTTTATCCCATCAATAAGTTGACGCCGCTGCGTCGGTGTCAACGCGCCAGCAGCGCGAACCAGATACTCACGCTCGATACCGTAGCGGGGATGCATTAGCTTTTGTGCAAGTTCACCATCGGTTGTGAATATGAGTAAGCCACTGGTGTTGATATCCAGCCGGCCAACGGAAATCCATTGACCATTACTGAGCGCGGGGAGATATTCGTAAACAGTGGGTCTTCCTTGGGGATCAAACCGGGTGCAGATCTGGCCTTCCGGTTTGTGATAAAGAATCACTCGGCACGGCTCTCGCTCGCGGTTGACGGATACGCTTCTGCCGTCAACGGCAATTTGCGTATCTGGACTCACGCGCACTCCGACATGCGCCAGCTTACCATCTATGGTGACACGACCCTGTTCAATCCATTTTTCAATTTCGCGACGAGATCCCAGTCCTGCTCTAGCCAGAATCTTATGTAACTTCTCGCCCACTATCCACGTCAAGATCGGGTTCCGATTCAGGCTCGTGTTCTGAATGCGTCTTTCCGGCTGTATCCAGATGAATGATTTCCGCGCTATGTTGCACATCAGTGTCGGCATCGGAATTTTCCATATCCATCTGTGCCCCAATTTCACCATCGGTTGTCTCAAGCGGTAATCTAAGATTTAATTCCTTTGCGACCTCCGCGGGTTCGCGTTTTTCCTTTAAGGTAGGTAATTCATTCAGACCGCCTAAACTGAAATAGGAAAGAAACTCCCGCGTAGTGCCGAACAAAGCAGGGTGTCCAGGTACATCCCTATGGCCTACTTCTTTCACCCAACCGCGGTCCAGCAACGCACGCATGATGTCGGTGCTGACACCGACGCCCCGGATCTCCTCAATATCTCCACGAGTAACTGGTTGCCGGTAGGCAATTATTGCCAGGGTTTCCAAGGCAGCGCGCGAGTAACGAGGCGGCCTTCCTTCATTGAGTTTTCTGAGCCACGGTGCGTATTTTTCCCGTGACTGAAATCGATATCCTTGACCGACACGCCGCAATTCAATACCGCGGGCATCGTATTCCTGTTCCAGCGTATCTAGTACTTCTCCAATTTGTTCCGAAGTCGGCTGTCCATCGTTGGGAAATAGGGATTTCAACGCCTTCACGGTCAGTGATCTGTCCGCCGCCAGGAGTGCGGCTTCGATGATGTTCTTCAATTCGCTTCGCTCACTGACGAGCAAAGACTGATCATTCATCACGCGGCAGTCCTCACATGAATCGGTGCAAACGGCTGATTTTGAACGACAATAATAAGATCGTCGCGGAACAACTCAAGTATTGCAATAAAACTTACGATCAACCCCATACGTCCCTCAGTCATATCAAATAGCTCCTCAAACCGGCAGAACTCGTTGGCCTGAAGGTGATTAAGGATGCGGGTCATACGCTCTCGCACGGATAACAGCTCCCGGGTGACGTGGAGATGTTTTAGATGTGCCGCTCGCTCAACAACTTGTTGAAATGCCATGGCGATTTCATCCAAGCCCACTTTTGGAACCAGACGCAGGGATATCGGGTCTTCGAAATTTGCCCTGGCTACGAAAATATCACGTTCTAGACGCGGCAGATTGTCTAACTGTTGTGCGGCATCCCTAAATCGTTCGTATTCTAGTAAACGACGCACCAGGGCCGCTCGCGGATCTTCTTCATATTCCTCATCAACCGGCTTTGGTAACAACATGCGAGATTTAATCTCGGCTAATGTCGCCGCCATCACAAGATATTCTGCAGCCAGATCTAGTTTTGCCACGTGCATTAACTCGACGTATTCCATGTACTGCCGAGTTATATCAGCCACCGGGATATCAAGAATGTCGATATTTTGCCTGCGGATGAGATAAAGCAGTAGATCGAGGGGGCCTTCAAAGCTTTCGAGGATAACCTCTAACGCGTCAGGTGGTATGTATAAATCTTGCGGCCATTCTTGGAGCACTGTTCCGCGCACCACTGCACGCACCGCAGCGGTATAGGTCTCATCAGGGGGCAGTTTATCGGATGCCATCAATAGTATTTCAGGCCCATGCTTCGTCTAATCTCGTCCATGGTTTCTCCAGCAATATCTCTTGCCCGCTCACAGCCGTCGGCGATTATGTTACGCACTAGCGTCGGATCTTCCGCATAGGGCGCCGCGCGCTCTTTCATTGACTCTTGCTCCGCAAGTATCGCCTCAATCAATGGCTGCTTGCAATCCACACAACCAATATCCGCCGAGCGACAGCCTTCCTGTACCCATTGTCTCGTATCGTCGGTTGAATACACCTTGTGCAGGCCCCAAACAGGGCATTTCTCCGGGTCCCCAGGGTCGTGACGTCGTTTTCGGGCTGGATCAGTCGGCATCACCCTAAGTGCTTGGGCAACGCGTTCGGGCTCATCGCGAAGGGCGATGATATTATCGTAAGACTTGGACATTTTCTCACCATCCAGACCAGGTAACTTGGATGCGTGAGTCAATATCGCCTCTGGCTCTTCCAATATTATCCGGCCACCGCCCTCGAGATAACCGAACAGGCGTTCCTTCTCCATAATGGCGATGTTTTGATTTTCCTCTAACAACACACGCGCCTTTTCCAGGGCTTCTTGATCACCACGCTCTAAGTACGCGGATTGCATCTCTCTGTATCGCTTGGCGCCCTTCTTGCCTAGTTTTTTTATCGCCTGCTCCGCTTTCTGTACGTAGCCCGGATCACGACCGAAAAGGTAATTGAAACGCCTTGCCACCTCCCTGGTTAACTCCACATGAGGTACCTGATCGTCACCCACCGGCACCCGCTTAGCCCTATAGATCAGAATGTCGGCGCTTTGCAGTACCGGATATCCGAGAAAACCATGAGTTGCCAGCTCGCGTTCCTTGAGTTTCTCTTGCTGGTCTTTAAAACTAGGTACACGTTCTAACCAACTCAGTGGGGTAATCATGGATAACAACAAGTGCAACTCGGCGTGCTCCGGTACACGTGACTGTATGAACAAGGTGGCACGTCCTGGTTCTATTCCGGCAGCCAACCAATCGATTACCATTTCCCACGTGCTTTCACCAATGATCTTGAGATCATCTTCATAGTGCGTAGTTAACGCATGCCAGTCGGCGACGAAGAAGAAACAATCATACTCATACTGCAATTCTATCCAGTTCTTGAGTACGCCATGATAGTGTCCAAGATGCAGGCGCCCTGTGGGACGCATACCAGAAACCACACGTTCCGGTTGACCGGTGCGTTTAATCAAGATAACCCCCAGTTGCAGCATACAGCGGCATCAAGCACCGACCATGGACAGGATTTTGGGGGTTGACTGATGCTTTGCTCAGTTCCTGCATTATGCGTCACGAGTATATCAGGCTATTCATCCCGACACTGATTTCGACTGCTCAAAAATCGCGGCGTCACCTTTACCGCGGCGCGCGACAGCAGGTATTTCGCCAATCCATTCAATCACGGTCGTCGGCTCAAACCCACAATGGCCGCCATCTATCACCGCGTCTACATCGTGTTCCAGGAGCTGCCTGATTTCTTGAGGATCGCTTAGAGGCAGTTCCTGGCCGGGCAGGATCAACGTTGAACTCATTATCGGCTCGCCGAGTTCCGTCAGTATGGCGCGAACGATCTCTGAGTCCGGCATGCGCAGGCCGATGGTTTTTCGCTTCGGATTTTGCAAGCGGCGCGGTAATTGTCTGGTAGCCGGAACGATAAAAGTATACGGACCCGGGGTACAGGACTTTATCATCCGGAATTGTTCGTTATCTATCTTGGCAAATAAGCTGATCTCCGATAAATCGCGAGTAACTAGCGTGAAATTGTGTTTTTTGTCCAACCGACGTATACGCCGGATACGGTCCATTGCTCCCTTGTCGCCGATGCGGCAACCAACGGCGTAGCTGGAATCGGTCGGATAAACGATGACGCCACCACGACGAATAATGTCGACGATCTGCCTGATTAGACGCTGCTGTGGGTTTTTTGGATGTATTTCAAAGTATTGGGCCATTAGACTCTAGGCTTGAATTGCGAACGGGGTGACTGGTTGTCGTTTGATCTGATCCTGATTCAGCAATTCGTATACTAACCCATGTCCCGGTATATACAACTTGGGTGCAATTTCACTCAATGGTAGCAACACGAAGCGACGTAGGTGCATACGGGGATGTGGGACAGTGATTCCAGGCTCATCGATCTGCGAGTCTCCATACAACAACAGATCGAGATCCAAAGAACGTGGACCTTCAGGCCGATCAACATATCGAATTCGTTGGTGGTCACGCTCAATGTTAAATAAATGATCTAGTACCGCGCGTGGGCTCAACTGTAATTGAATAGAACAGACCGCGTTTATAAAATCCGGCTGTTGCTGATCTCCCATTGGTGCTGAACGATACAGTGATGAACATCTTACGACCTGGCAATGCGCACCTGCATCTAACTGCTTCATTGCTGCCAACACTTGTTGATCCGGCTCACCAAGGTTGCTGCCCAGGCCCACATAGCAGAGCACAGTCTCAGCGACTGCTTTGATCGTCACGCCGCTCGACTTTTACGCTTACGCCTGCGACCGCCTCGTTTGGGTGCGGATACCCGCAGCCCACGAATCATGCTTTCTCGTTCTTGTTGATTCGCTTCCTGGATACGGGTCCACCACTGTGCAATGTCGGAATTAATTTCTTTCACCTCAGCCCTCAGTAATAAAAGATCGTAAGCGGCGCGAAAGCGTTTGTGGGCGAGCAACCGATTTATATTCTTCGACGATCGGTGTTCCAACAGTGGTTGCAACGCCCAAATGTCTTTTATCACGAGCACAAAACGCCTAGGTATGGCGACATGTAGCGCCTGGTCACGAACCGCATCTGCGGTTGCAATACTCCAAGCGCGTCTACTATCCATACCCCCGTCTTGCAATTTGTGGATGTCTGCCTGTAGCGGATCCCATAGCAGGCAGGCAAACAAAAACGCAGGAATGACCGGTTTGTCCAATTGTATACGAGTATCGGTATTCGCCAATGCCAACGACGACAGATTAGGGGTAACCCCGTCCAGGCATTGTTCAGTGAATGGAAATATATAGCGAAACAAGCCGTATTCACGCAGCATCTCATAGGTCCGTAGCGCGTAGCCGCCGTGGAATAGCTTTATCACCTCGTCCAGCATCCGTGCCGGTGGTACGTGGAGTAACAAAGACGCCAGTTCAGCGGTTGCCGAGAGTGCCGCGGGATCGATGTCAAATTGCAACTTCGCGGCAAACCTAACCGCGCGTAACATCCTGACGGGATCTTCACGCAGCCTTTCCAATGGATCGCCAATCGTCCTAATGACCCGTTTCTCAAGGTCTAGCATTCCGCCAACAAAATCCGTTACCGATTGTTCTTGCGGGTCAAAGTAAAGTGCGTTAATTGTGAAGTCGCGTCGCAATACGTCGTCTGGTTGGGTGCCGTATACATTGTCGCGCAATACCCGACCGTGATCTGTAATATTGGTACGATCATCATCGACATCATCAGCACAGGATGGTGCAGCACGGAATGTTGCGACCTCAATGATTTCACCATCTATTCGAACATGTGCCAAACGAAACCGCCGGCCAATGAGACGACACGTGCGAAAAAGCGATTTTATTTCCTCAGGTTGTGCATCAGTTGCGATATCAAAATCTTTCGGAACGCGTCCCAGCAATAGATCGCGCACACACCCGCCCACCAAGTGCGCCTCATATCCGGCACGCTTCAGTTCTTGAATGATCTTGATTGCGTTGTCACTGACCGCCGACAGGGAAATCGAATGTCCGTCCGGCGATATGATTTGCGGGAGTTGCTTGTTCGTCACTCCTGATTAGAACCCTAATGTATTTCGTAGTTTAAATGACACAATGACTAGCGTGTCTTGTAACACGCATGGTCCACCGTATAATACCATTCCACTATCTGCCGTACGGCATTCAGGTCCAGTGCTCCCTTCGTCTAGTGGTTAGGACGCCGGCCTCTCACGTCGGTAACAGGGGTTCGAGTCCCCTAGGGAGCGCCATCTGCCGCGCATAAATCGCGCGATTGTTATATCTGCATTTGCAGCTCAACAATATGGACATGCCTGTAATGATCGATGTGAGTTTTATTTTCGATGTCAACGCAGCCACATTTGAGACACGCGTTGTAGACCAATCTCATCGCATACCGGTCCTGGTCGATTTTTGGGCCTCGTGGTGTGCGCCATGCCGGATGCTTACGCCATTACTCGCGAAAATTGCCGACGAGTATCAAGGCGCGTTCTTGCTCGCTAAAGTGAACACGGATGCGGAAAAAGAACTTGCCGCGCGTTATCAAGTTCGCAGCTTACCCACTGTTGTCTTATTCAAAAATGGACAAATCGTTGATCACTTCATGGGGACACAGCAGGAGTCAGTTATAAAGCGTATTATCGACCCACATATCCACCGCGAATCGGACTCTGAACTCGAGCGCGCCGCTACCCTACTAGAAGCCGGTAATAACCACAAGGCCAAATCGATCCTTACCTCGGTGTTGGCCAAATACCCCACAAATGACCGGCTTAAATTAAAGCTAGCCGAGGTTTACCTGAAAAACAAGGAACTCGACCAAGCGAAACATATGTTATCTGAGGTTTCTCTAGATGCTAAGAATAGCGACACCTACAGAATTCTGCAATCTCGAATTGAATTCGAGGACCGCGATGATACGTCTGTGACACTGGACGAGCTCGTCGCGCAGCTTTTACGCGATCCTGATGACCTCGTGAATCGCCACAAGCTTGCAATACGCCACGTTATTGCCGGTGATTTGGAAAAGGCGATGGCTGAGTTTTTGGAGATCGTTAAGCGCGATCGCTCGTTCCAAGACGACGCGGGACGCAAAGGCTTACTCAAATTATTCGAGATGCTCGGTGGCAAAAGCCCGCTAGTTAACCGGTATCGCGGCCTCTTGGCGCGGGCGTTAAATTAACAATAGCTGAAGACATTTTTTACCCGCGAGGATGATGTTCAGAGTGCAATCGTTTCAAACGCTCCCGCGCAATGTGGGTGTAGATCTGTGTCGTGGACAAGTCGCTGTGTCCGAGTAGCATTTGCACCGACCGCAGATCCGCCCCATGATTGAGCAGATGGGTTGCAAAGGCATGCCTCAACGTATGGGGCGACAGCGGCGTCGCGATCTGTGCCTGTCGCGCATAGCGTTTAATTATTTGCCAAAACGCTTGTCGGGTCATCGACGTGCCGCGTGTGCTCACGAACACCGCTTCGCTCACCCTCCCACGCAAGATCGCGCCACGACCCTTTTGCAAATAAGTGTTCAATGCCTCGATCGCCGCATCACCGAGCGGTACGAGTCGTTCCTTACTGCCCTTTCCCATGACCCGGATGACACCGGCCGCCAGGTTCAGCTCCGACATACTTAGACCGATCAATTCAGTGACCCTAAGTCCGGTGGCATAAAGTGTTTCCAGCATTGCATAATCCCGGCATCCGAGCGGCGTTTCGCGACCCGGCCCCAGCAACAGCCGTTCGACCTCTGCTTCGCTCAAGGACTTAGGTAACGCCCGAGGAATTTTCGGTGATTCAATGTCTGCGGTTGGGTCTGAGGTCAGCTCATGTTCCCGCAACAGGAATTGGTAGATTCGCCGGACCGACGATAAAAAGCGAGCCGCGGTACTGGCCTGAACACCAGACCGGAAACGTAAGCCAAGGTAGGCTTGCAGGTTTCCACGATCGGCTGTTAGTAATGATTTTCCGCGACTGGAAAGATAGGCTGAATAGCCCAGAATGTCCGTTCGGTACGCTTGGATCGTATTGTGACTCAGTCCAAATTCGAGCCACAGATTATCCAAAAAGCGATCAACGACTTCTTGGTCTTGGCGGTTAAGTTCTTGCATTTATCGCCACCGTCACGAGGTCAGTGGCTGGTGGACGATTTTTCTTGGTCCTTCAACAACAACTCCTGGATTGACCGCTCGAGTATCGCCTTTCGCTTTGGATCATCAGTGTCCTCTAACAAGGAATGATAGATGCGTCGAGCGTCCTCCACAAAACCTGCGTCCGCCAGGGTCTCTGCCGCCCGGTAACGGGCTGTCTGTCCCCACATATCCCTGCCATCGCTATCAAATAGTGACGAGCGAAGATAGTGCTCCGCAGCGCTATCAAACTTTTCGTCTCCACGTAATGCATCTCCCATCCAAAACAAGATCTCTCGCTGTTGTCCGCGCTCACTGGTTCTCTGATACAGTTCATTCAGCAGCGAATAAGGGGCTTGTTGATAGTCGATCGCTTGTAGATCAAATATCACTTGCAAGATTCGATCGACTGAATCCTTGTTCAACATTGCATTTCCGTTAATCAAGTCCTGCAAGATCTGAACACTATCTTTGAATTTTCCGGTATAAATCGCCAAGCGGGCTCGTTTCAAACTCCAGTCCAGATGATCAATGTCCTCGCCAACATTAGTAAGGTCGACAGCCATTGAGGCAGCAAGTGTGACATTCCGCCTCGCCAATGCTAAGTTGACGAGTTGCAAGCGGACCGCTTTTGGAATCTGCTGCACGTTGGAAAATCGACCTTTATCGGTATAGAGCCTGATCGCAGTGTCCTCACGCTGAGACTGTTTCAAGCTAAGGTAAAACCTTAGATGATGAGCCTCCTGATCAACTAAGTTGCTGGTACGTTCGGCCAATAACGCATAAATCGATCGCGCCTTGATGGATTCGGCGTTTGTCAGTGACGTTGCCAAACGCAACCAGGGTTCATCGTCGCCGATGAGAAGGTTTGTTGCATTGCCAGTTCTTTCTCCCAAGCGAATGTACGCCTGCCACAATTTATCAACATCGTATTCAAACAGGCCCTTTAGATGCGCCGGCATGGGTGCTTGGTAGAAACGTTCCAACGCGTCGACTCGTAACATGAGTTCATCGGAGTAGAGTGCAGCTTCCGCCAGCAGCGCCCGCAAACCGGTACGCAATGGGCTTTGTGGCGGAAGCTTGGTTGACATCGCCCTGGCCTGCTTAATTACCTGATTCGGACTATCCGCCTTTGAACGCAACCGGCTCAACAGCCTCAGGAAGAGGCCTTCTTCACTTTGGACAGTGGCTAAATACTCGGCCGCCTCAGCCGGATAACCCGCCTGGAGCAACACTCGGGCATACAGAAGTGACCAACCGGCGTCATTGGGAAGAAACTCGCTTTGGTAACTCGCCATGGCGTTTTGCGCATCTTCCAGCAATCCTTCGGATAGATAGCTACGTATGGTAAGGCGCCTCCAATGCGCCACTTGTCTCGAATCATAAGAGCCCAGCCACAACAATTCGCGCAGGAAAGGCCGCACCGAGTCACCGCGACCGGAATCGATTAACACTTCGATTCCCTGGGTTAGCAAGGTCTGCATTAAATGGGCCGGAAGTTCTGACGGCAGTACTTCCAAGCGTTTCTTTACGGCATCCCAATCTTGTTTTTCACGATAGATGGTAAATCTCAAGCGCTCCCAGTCCATCCATTTTTGTGAATACGATGGATCTGGTTGTAGATTGGATAAAAAGCGTAGCGCCAGATCGGGGGCGCCGTTTTGGACCAGAAATTCGACCCGGTCCAACTGAGGGTCTGATGAATCACCACTGGCAGCCGAACCAAGTACTAGCGTCGATGAAATTAACGCAAGTGCACACACTCGGCGCATAGCTCGTGCGTCGCCTTGATTCGATCAAATCGAAGATCGCAAAATTATGCTATCGCTGATCCTATGCATCAAACCTTTTCTTTGATTCGCGCGGATTTGCCACTTCGCTCACGGAGATAATACAGTTTTGCACGGCATATATCTCCACGTCGCTTAACTGTTATTCTTGATATAAGCGGGCTATGCGTTTGAAAGACTCTTTCTACACCTTCTCCATAGGAGACTTTGCGCAGCGTGAACGAAGAATTCAATCCTCGATTTCGCCTCCCAATTACCACACCTTCAAATGCCTGTAATCGTTCGCGATTGCCCTCTTTTACCCGCACCTGAACTTCTACGGTATCTCCCGTCCCGAATTCCGGCAGGTCTGCCGTAATTTGCTCGGCTTCAAGTTCTTGAATAATGTTTGTCATCGTTTGTCTCCTTCGAGCTCCAACTGAAACTCCCGTAACAACCTCTTTTGTTCTTCCGTCAATTCCAACTTGTCTAACAAATCAGGACGTTTTATCCAGGTCCTTCCCAAAGCTTGTTTGAGCCGCCAGCGCTGTATAGCTTGATGGTTCCCACTCAGCAATACCTTTGGTACGCGCTGCCCTTCGAAAACCTCCGGGCGTGTATAGTGTGCGCAATCCAATAACCCATTAACAAATGAATCCTGCTCCACAGACGCTTCGTTTCCCAGTACGTCGGGCAACTGCCGGGCAATCGCATCGATCAACACCATCGCTGCCAACTCGCCGCCGGACAACACATAATCGCCGATCGACCATTCCTCGTCCACGTGATTGGCAATGACCCGTTCGTCAACGCCTTCATAACGCCCAATCAACAATATCAACGCATCCCTTTGCGCAAGCTCCTGGACTGAACGATGATCCAAACGCCTGCCCTGCGGACTTAAGTAACACACCGCGGTCTCCACGGCACATTCTCGTTTTGCCGATTTTATCGCCGCAGTCAGCGGCGATGCCGTCATCACCATCCCTGGTCCGCCACCGTACGGGCGATCGTCCACTGTTCGCCGCTGATCTTCGGCATAATCCCTGGGATTCCATAACCGTAACCTCACCCGTCCCTGCTCGATAGCTCGGCCACATACACCGTAATTGCGTATCGCTGCGAACATCCCTGGAAAAATGGTGATGACGTGAATATCCGCCGTCATCGATAACTCGCTGGTTTAAAAATCCATGTCCCAATCAACGCGGATCAATCCTTCGCCAAGATTCACCTGGCGAATCACCCCCGGAATATAAGGAATTAGACGCTCCCGATCACCGCGAACGACGATCACGTCATTCGCACCTGTTTCTATCAAATAATCCACCGTTCCGAGGTCCTCATTATTCACGGTTACCACGCGCAGTCCCTCAAGTTGTATCCAGTAATACTCTTCATCGTTTAATTCCGGTAATACATCCACCGGCACCGCTATCATCGAGTTGATCAGTAATCGAGATTGCTCACGATCGGTATAGCCTTCCAGTTGCGCCACCAACCGCAAACCTTGCACTCTTCCTTGGAGTACGCGAACTTGATCATAGCTGTCGCCGCGCACCAGATACCACGGTTTGAAGGACAAAATATCCTGCTTCCTGCGCATGTAGGAGTAGATCCGCACCCATCCGTGGACACCCCAAATGCCTGTGATCTTAGCCAGCGTGACCAGATCTGGGCAGTGCATGGGGCGTCTATAAGGCCGATGCGCGGCTCGCTTTCAGCAAATGCTTCACCCGCTCCGAAGGCAGCGCACCCCGATTTATCCAGAAATCAACTCGTTCCCGGTCAATTTTCAAGCGTTCCTCATGTTCTACCGCCCGCGGATTGAAAAATCCGATTTTTTCAATGAATCGTCCCCGCGGTGCACGGCGCTGATCAGCCACCACGATAGAATAAAATGGCTTCTTCTTTGCCCCGCCACGGGCCAGACGGATTGTCACCATAGGCGCATTACCTGTTTGTCGTGCCGCCTCGCGAGGCGGCCTATGAATTGACGGTTAACTTACAAGCTAAAAGGGGCGCGATTTTATCCCCACCAGCGAATAAAGGAAACCGCCTTGCTACTCAAAATGCTGATTTTTATCGAAAAGACCGTGAAACGTGGGGCAAAACCGCGCTGGCAACCATCACCTTCGACGCACCTAGGTGCTAAAACGGCATGCCCGGCATGCGTCCCTTCATGCCCTGGATGAGATTGGCCATCCCCCCACCCTTGCGCATCTTTTTCATCATCTTTTGCATCTGCGTAAACTGCTTCAACAGCCTGTTGACTTCTTGTACCTGGGTCCCCGAACCGGCCGCAATGCGTCGTTTCCGCGATCCACGGATCATCGCCGGATTGGCACGTTCTCCAGGGGTCATAGAACTGATGATCGCTACCGTTCGCCGGATCTGCTTGTCATCCACCTGATCCAGGACCTGACTGGGCAATCCGCTCATCCCAGGAAGTTTTTCGATGAGCGTCGCAATGCCCCCCATCTTCTCCATCTGCATGATCTGGTCACGGAAATCGTCGAGATCAAAGCGCTTTCCCTTGGCGATCTTGTTGGCTATTTTCGCCGCTTTTTCCTTGTCGACCTTCTGTTGCACCTGTTCGACCAGGGTCAGTACGTCCCCCATCCCCAGTATTCGCGACGCGACCCGGTCTGGATAGAAGGCCTCCAGGGCGTTGAGCTTCTCGCCGGTACCGAGAAACTTGATCGGTTTTCCCGTTACATGTCGGATCGACAATGCGGCACCACCACGAGCGTCACCGTCGGCCTTGGTGAGAATCACGCCGGATAGAGGCAAAACTTCATTGAACGCGGCGGCGCTAATAACGGCATCCTGTCCGGTCATACTATCTACGACAAACAAGGTCTCCACAGGATCCACCGCGGCATGAACGGCACGTATTTCCGACATCATCTGTGCATCAACATGTAGCCGGCCGGCAGTGTCCAGTAACAAAATGTCAAATCCAGACTTTCGCGCATGGTCGATCGCGTTGCGAGCAATCGCCACCGGATCTTGATCCGGAGAGGCGGGGAAGAAATCCACGTCGATCATTCCCGCCAGCGTTTGCAGCTGATCAATGGCAGCCGGACGGTAAATGTCGGTAGTCGCTAGTAGGATTCTTTTGTGCTCCCGCTGTTTGAGCCACTGCGCTAGCTTGGCAACCGTCGTCGTCTTACCTGCCCCCTGTAAACCGGCAACCATCACCACTGCCGGCGGTCGTGCCGCAAGATTGAGCTCATCATTCGACTCACCCATGATCGCCACCAGTTCTTCATGGACGATCTTTACCACCATCTGCCCTGGCGTCACGCTGTGCATCACATCCGCACCCTGCGCGCGTTCGCGGACTTGCGCGATAAACGCTTTGACAACCGGCAGCGACACATCAGCTTCGAGTAAAGCAATCCGGACCTCACGCATTGCTTTACCGATGTTGTCTTCGGTCAGGCGGGCCTGTCCACGCACACGCTTGAGGGTTTCACGGAGGCGGTCGCTGAGTTGGTCAAACATGACTAATCAATTTCTATCTAAACGATTTCTGTTAGGATATTGAGTAATAGTAACCGATTTTAATACTCGGCTATCGATTATGCTGACACCGATTTTGACTCTGACCGCGAGTGTGTTCTATCTGAGTGCAGGCGGCCTGCTGGTCAAGTTTCTTTTCGAAGCTGGTCCTTCCTCATCAAGGAAATCAATCACCTTGGGATTGGCGACCGCAGGCGTAATCTTACACGCCATATCCATAGTAAACACAATGTCACCCCACCTGGCATTTGGATTCACGAGCGCCGCATCACTCATAGCATGGGTAATCACCGCGCTTTTCGTCGTCACCGCGCTGGCCAGACCCATTGAGAATTTGGGGGTTTTGGTGTTGCCGGTGGCCGCCATCGCCATACTCGGCGCATGGTTGTGGCCGGGTCCACCGAAAATCGGCGTGACCGGCTCATCTCTGTTAGCCATCCACTTAGTGATCTCGATGCTGGCTTATGCGTTCCTTGCCCTGGCAATGGTCCAAGCTATATTGCTGACGATTCAAGAGAATCGCTTACACCAACACCATCCGGGCCGCTTATTGCAGGCCCTTCCACCCATCGAGACCATGGAGACGCTCTTATTTCAGCTAATATCCGCGGGTTTCATCTTGCTTTCGCTGACACTCGTCAGCGGCGTATTCTTCACCAAAGAGATTTTCGGCAAGCCCCTCGTACTCAACCATCATACGGTTTTATCGCTAGTCAGCTGGCTGGTGTTTGCCGTTTTGCTGGCCGGGCGCTGGCGGCTCGGCTGGCGTGGGCGTATTGCCGCACGTTGGACTATCGGGGGTTTCGCCTTCCTGCTGTTGGCCTATCTAGGCACCAAATTTATCGTCGAGTTTATCATCCAAAAATGATCGCAGCCCGGTCGCGATACGTTCGTTGCCACCAGGTGCTACCTTTGTTATAGAATGAACGTCCCAGATATCGAGGTTAACCCTGTTTGGAAGGCATTCCAGTAAGCGCGCTGACCGGCTCGCTTATCTTCTTGATAATACTCTCGGCTTTCTTCTCGGCGTCCGAAACAGCGATGATGGCGATCAACCGCTATCGTCTCAAACATCTTGCAGAAGCCGGCCATCGCGGTGCCAAATACGCGCGAAAACTGCTGGAAAACCCCCATCAGTTACTGGGAACCATCTTACTTGGTAATAATGCCGCCAATTTAACTGCTTCGGCAGTCGCGACGATTTTGGCGTTGCGACTATTTGGCGACATACCCATCGCCCTGGTCACGTTCGGCCTCACTCTCATTGTGCTGATATTCGCCGAGGTCGCACCAAAGACCGTGGCTGCATTCCATCCTGAATGGATAGCCTTTCCTGCGGCATTTGTGTTGTATCCCCTGCAGAAAATGGTGCGGCCCGTGGTTTGGGTGGTCAATAAGGTTAGTAGCTGGATATTGAAACCCCTGGTGGGTAATAAGAAACGCTCCGCGGACGCGCTTAGCGCCGCCGAGCTGCGGGTGGCGGTACTGGAGTCCGGGAAATACATACAGAAATCCCATCAGAATATGTTGTTACAAATCTTGGAACTGGAAAAAATGAGCGTAGATGACGTGATGGTTCCACGTTCTGAGATCGAAGCTATCGACATCGATGACGATTGGGATGCAATCGTAAATCAACTTGCCACCAGCCATCATACCCGCCTCCCGGTTTATGAGGGCTCTTTGGACAACGTAATCGGTATACTGCATCTGAGGAAAGTGCTGCATCTGAGTCAAACCAATGAATTCAACCGTGAAGGTATGATGAAGATCATGCGTGAACCCTATTTCGTACCGGAGAGCTCATCTTTGACGCAGCAGTTACTCAACCTGCAAGAAGAGCGACGCCGTTTGGGATTGGTCGTTGACGAGTATGGAGATATCAAGGGCTTGGTTACGTTGGAGGAAATCCTCGAAGAAATTGTCGGCGAATTTACGGATCACGCACCCCGGCTCGCCGAAGACGTTCACGCGCAACCGGACGGCAGCTTCCTGATCCGCGGCACCGCCAATATTCGTGACTTGAATCGCAAGATGAATTGGGAACTACCGATCGATGGTCCCAAGACCTTAAACGGGCTGATTTTAGAATACCTGGAACACATTCCCGAGCCCGGTACCAGCATCAGATTGGCCGGGTATCCGATCGAGATCGTGCAGACGCGGGGCACCGCGGTGACGGTGGCAAAAATCCAACCCGCCGACATTGTCGAGGACCTACGCAACGCGCAATCGGCGTCCGCCTCTTAAATGGATGTCAATTTCCAGTTTGCTTTTAATTCGCTCTAAATTATCTATAATACATAAGACATAAGATTCGATTTTTACAATAACTAATTGAATTTTCTTATAAATACGGGGAACACCATGAGACGACTCCTGCTCATTCTTCCACTGTTTGTTACCGTTAGCTGCAGCAGTGGCACGACCAGCGGCATTCTGGCGCTGTTAACCGGTAATTGGGCTGGCATGATGGTATCCACGAATGACCCGTCCGCCAGGTTCAGCGGTAATGTGACCATGAGCATCACGCAGGATGACTTCGGTTTCATAACCGGAATTATCAATATTAGCGATCCGGAAACCAATTGCTGGATCGGCGGGATATTAGACCCCACGTCTTCAATCACCGGCGCAAGAGTCATATTGAGTTGGAGTGATGGCAACGGCGCATTTGTGACGGTGGATGCCACTGCCACCAATACTACGATTAATGGTCTGTACAATAGCACCGCGCCGTCGGGAGGGACGTTACCAACGACGCCCACCGGGACCACAACAACATTACCCACGACGACACCCCCAGCACCGGCGGTGTGCACGGCGGGAGCAAATTCCGGAACCTTTCGGGTAAATCGTAGCTGAACGGGAATTTTGTTTTCATTGCGACTTTTTAGGCTGTTTCTTATCCTCACGCTTTGCGGTCTTGGCCAGGCCCATGCAGATGCAAGCTTTTCAATAATTCTTACCGCAAACACCCGGGACGGCGTGCCATCCAACGAGCCCAATTCCGAGTTTGGATGCAGCGATCGCATATACGCGGTGATAAAGATCAACGGACTAGCGCAATCACAACACCTGTTGGAAGCTATATGGCGCGACCCTCATGGGAAGGACCGGGAGCACACCCGCTACCCTTTTGTCGTGCGTCATGACCAGGAACGTATTTGGGTGTGGCTGAAACTGCATCGCCCTGCTGAGGCGGCATTGGTTCAATTCATGAATCCATCGGCCGGAATGGACGAGTTCGTAGGGGAGTGGCGGGTTCAGGTCCTGGTCGATGGTCGATTAATCGACCAGAAAAAATTCAACGTTATCTGCTAAACAATCACTAAGTAACCCGCTTATTTAAATCACCGATTTCTGGCATACGCGGTTGCGCGCCGACGACCCGGTTACGCAGATAACACGGCTGTGCTTGTTCTGCTGGTACCGAGCCTCCCCGTGAGTACACCAACGCTGCTATCTCGGCAATCTGTTTGGCATGCGGATAGCAATCCGCAATATGATGTACGGTCACACCTGACAATGCCGCCTGCATCTCTGCCTTGTATCTGTCCCATCCACTGCCCACCGCCAACCAACGATCTTTTTGGGGCGCCACGATGTCCTGTGGCGATGTGAGCCGCTCGTGCCCTATGATCGTCATGTGATCGCCATCACGTTGATAACAAGCCCAATACACCTGCCCCATACGAGCGTCGATGGCAACCAGAACCTGAGGCACTTTATGCCGCTGCGCCAGTGCCTGCAGTGAAGATACTGAAATCACCGGAATATCGCAGCCAAACGCCACACCTTGCGCGATAGCAGCGCCAATTCGCAGGCCGGTGAATGCCCCGGGACCACGCCCCCAGGCCACAGCGTCGAGCTGACTAAGTGTGATGTCGCCCCGCGCTAGAACTTCTTCGATCATAGGCAATAACTGCTCGGCATGCCGATTTGCTAAATGCGCCTGTTGCGCAAACACCGTTCCATCAACCCACAATGCTGCAGAGCACGCCTCGGTGGCAGTGTCGATGGACAATAATTTCGTACCCATCACGCGGCGTCCTGAAGAAACTCTTCCACCGATTGTAGATCCCGGGTAATCGGAATAGGCGGCAGACTGCGTAGAAACAGTCTTCCGTAACTTTTGGAAAATAAGCGAGGATCGCAAAGCATCAAGATGCCACTATCCGTCACATCGCGGATCAGTCTGCCGATTCCCTGCCGCAACGTAAGCACCGCATTGGGAAGTTGGTAATCCAGAAATGGATTGCCCCCGGCCTCCTCGATGGCTCGCAAACGAGCACGTAGAACCGGATCGTCAGGCGATTCAAAAGGAAGTTTGTCAATAATGACGCATGCCAACGCATCGCCGCGAACGTCAACCCCCTCCCAAAAACTCGAGGTGCCCAACAGCAGCGCTCGGTCTTTTTTGCGGAACCGATCCAGTAGTTTGCTCTTAGGCATCGTGCCCTGAACCAAGATCTCAAAATCGTCACGCCTGCTTAAGATTTCAGCAGCCTCGTGCATAGCCCGATAGCTCGTAAACAACACGAAGGCCCGGCCTTCGCTGGCTTCCAGTACTGGCTCGGCGCAATCCATCATGGACCGTGTAAACGCCGGATGACGCGGATCTGGCAGTCCCTCAGGGACAAACAACAGCGCCTGTTTTTCATAATCGAAGGGACTGTCCCATAGTAGGGCATCGACGTCGTCGACCCCGATTTGACGTTGATAATGACTAAAGTCTCCAGCGATCGACAACGTCGCGGACGTAAATATCCACGATCTTGCAGGATCGTGCAGACATGAGCGCAGTGTCTGACCAATGTCAACAGGAGTTTCCTGAATACGAAACGTGCGGGCTGTCGTTTCCGCCCATCGAATACTATTCCCGCCATGAGGATCCTCGGTTAACTCGGACAATCGATCGTGAAGCTCTACACCGCGACTCCAACACCGCGTGAGCCCCTCACCCGCGACCGCTGCCTCGCGCAGTACCGCATTGAGATCCTCCATTGCCGCCAAGATCTTGGTCAACATCGATTGAACACCAGATCGCTGACACAATTCATACCATTCCACACGCTTTCCGGATCCATCGAGAACACGCCGTATTTCTAGCGTATGGCGTTCTAAATTGTGCAGTCTGGACTCCAATAACTGAATCTGACTTTTCTCTCGCTCCTCCTCAGCGCGCACATCCCGACACAATTCTAACAATTGGTTGCCGCTGATAGAGTTTCCCAAGAAATTCGACGCCACCGCAGGCAGTTGATGGGCTTCATCGAAGATCACGCACTCAACACCCGGCAATAATTTCCCAAAACCGTCCTCGCGTAATGCAAGGTCCGCGAAAAATAGATGATGGTTGATCACCAACACATCGGCCATAAGCGCGGCCTTGCGCGCCCGGTTGACGTAGCATTGATCGAACCACTCACATTTCGCCCCCAAGCAACTGTCATTCGTAGATGTCACCATAGGCCATATCGAGGCATCTTCAGGAATGTTCGTCGCCTCAGCGATCTCACCGGTGGATGTAGCGGATGCCCAGGCATTAATTCGTGTCAGTTGTTCACTATGCGTCGACGTGAGGTTCTTCTCCAATAAACGCGTTCGCTCATGACGCTCGCGACATAGATAGTTAGCGCGTCCTTTAAGCAACGCAACTACCGAAGGGGTAGCGAGTGCTTCTCGAATCAACGGAATGTCTCGATAGTACAGTTGGTCCTGGAGATGCTTCGTACCAGTGGAGATCAGGACCTTCTTGCCTGATAAAAGCGCCGGCACCAGATAGGCGAGCGTCTTGCCGGTACCAGGCCCGCTTTCCGCAATCAGCGTCCCATTGTGTTTGATTGTCTCCTCAACCCGTTGCGCCATCTCCTGTTGCGCTGCACGTGGCGAAAACCCGGATAGAAATCCATGCAAAGGACCGCTGGGTCCCAAGATCTCCGCGCTAGCTTGCAAGACGTGCGTCCATCAAGCATTGATCTAAACCGACATGCCAATCGGGCAATTGCACGCCAAAACGTCGCGCCAATTTACTAGTGTCGAGAGCTGAATTCTTCGGTCGTTGCGCCGGTGTGGGGTACTCACTGCTGGGTATTGGGATGACGCAAACCGAAGCGCTGCCAGTGCGTTCGAAAATAGCTTTGGCAAAATCATACCAAGTGGTCATTCCAGTGCACGTCATATGATATATGCCCGAGTAGTCACCGGGCCGTTGGTTGCTAACGAGTGACAGAATTTTTGCAGTGGCCGCAGCAATCAAATTCGAGTAAGTTGGTGTGCCGTGTTGATCATTAACAACCTTTAATTCCTCACGTTCCCTCGCGAGTTTCAGCATCGTGCTCAAAAAGTTACCACCATGGTGGGAGTACACCCAGCTGGTTCGAAAAATAAGGTAATTGTCGGTCTGCTCCGCAATAGCTCGCTCCCCTTCCAGCTTGGTCCGACCATACACGTTCAGTGGATCAACCTGGCTATCTTCTTTGTAGGGCTGCGCAGAATTCCCGGAAAAAACGTAGTCAGTTGAATAGTGAACCAATAGTGCCCCAACCTTTTTCGCAGACTTCGCCATCACCCCTGGAGCCTTGGCATTTACCAGCTCGGCGGTAAGCGGGTCGGATTCCGCCTGATCCACCGCCGTGTACGCCGCCGCGTTCACGATCACGTTGGGTCGACGGTTAATGATCGCTTGTTCCAGCCGAACCCAATCGCTTAGGTCCACATCAGCGCGGTCCGGAGCGACGATTTCACCACAATCCCTGAGGTGGCGTGCCAAACCTGAGCCGACTTGACCCGTTTTGCCGAACAATAAGATGTTCATTGCTATCTTATGGTTGTGATGCTCAGTAGATTTCCAGGTCTTTAAAGCGCATTCCACGCGCATCCTTCGAAGACACAATGGGACGCGTGACCGGCCATTGGATAGCAATGTCTGGGTCGTTCCAAACGATGCAGTGATCCTGGTCCGGTGTATACAGGGAGGTGACTTTGTAGAGCACATCAGCCGCTTTGCTGGTTACACAAAATCCATGTGCAAAACCGCCCGGTATGTACATCTGTTTTCGATTCTCAGCGGATAACAATACGGCTACCCACTCGCCCCGGGTCGGCGATTTCGGCTGGATATCTACGGCGACATCGAATATTTCACCAGAGACCACACGCACGAGCTTGGCCTGCCATTGCGGATATTGATAGTGCAGCCCTCTCAATACACTGTGCTGTGAGTACGAGTGATTATCTTGTACATAGATCTCCGGGAGGTTCGCCGCGGCGGCATCGCGGACGTTAAATGTCTCCATAAAAAATCCACGGTCATCGCGAAACACCGGTGGTGTAATGACTTTGACTCCCTCTAGTTTTGTTTCTTCAACCTCGATCACTAATGAATTTCCTTAAGCTGTATATTGCACCAAGGCGGCAAAAAACGAGCTAACAAGAAGTTGGAAATGACGAAATCGATCAATGCTCAGGGTGACACTTTATGGCCGAATATGCACCTATGCCGGCGCTGGCATGGTCCCGAACGCCTGCACTTGCGCTTCACTCAACCCGAAGCTAGGGCTATGCTTTGCGCTCCCGCGCGGCGCCTGTCCCCGCACCGCAGAGGGCTTGTCCCCGCCTGGTCCCGCCTTGTCCCCGCCTTGTCCCCGCACAGCAGGGGAACAGCAGGGCATTACACGTAGGACTTGTCGGCGCGCCATCATCCGGGATCCTTGGTGCAATATACGGGCTAGAAGTAGTGCCGCGCAAACTTAATTTAATCAACGATTCTTTGCAACTCGCAACGGCTAACCGTGAAGTTCACTCGGGCAACTTGTTAGCGCTACAAGCCATCCTCCAACGAGGTCAACCTTCCCGTACTGCTAAACTTCAGTTGGACTAATCAGGTCCGTCTTTACTCAACTTGAGCGCAGTATAAATAAACCTATTGGCCGGCGTGTCCACGCCAAGCTCCTGACCCATCCTCACCACGGCTCCCGAAAGCCAGTCAAGTTCGAGTCGATTGCCTCGCTGAAGGTCCTGCTGCATCGACGACGTCATATTTGCCGGTAGCGTGTTTATTAATGCGAGACGCTCATCAACAAATGCATCATCGATATCGATTCCCTTTGCCTGCGCGACCGCAACCGTTTCCTTCATTACAAGAACGAGCAATTCTCTGGCGTGCGGATCTTCGCGTACCGGACCAATACTATGACGCGTCACAGACGTCAGGGCGCTAAAGCTCACAAGAAACACAAATTTCTGCCAGATAGTTTTTTCGATATCATTGGATAGATCTGCATAGATGCCTGCGGTTCGAAACGCGGTGAGCAGGTTTTCACCGCGTTGGCTACGCTCACCGCTGAGTTCACCAAATACCAAATTCGCCATCGTACCGGTATGTCGAATGATGGCTGGAGCGGCGATTACCGCAGCGATCTGTGCGATACCGCCCATCACGTGGGCGCGTCCCAGAATTTCGCTCAGCTGGTTCTCCGCCTCGACGCCGTTTTGCAACGATATGACTGCTGTCTGAGCGGCGACCAACGGACCAATGGCATGAGCGGCGGCCGCGGTATCCCACAGCTTGACCGCGAACAGCACATAGTCGACGGGGCCGATATTGGCCGGCACATCGGTAGCCTTGGTCGGATAGATATGAAGGTCCCCGTTCTCGCTCTCGACCTTCAGACCGTCGCGGCAAATCGCCGCGAGATGCTCACCGCGCGCGATGAAGGTAACATCAAAGTTGGCAGCTGCTAACCGACCACCGAAATATCCGCCCACACCACCCGTTCCCATCACTGCTATTTTCATCTAACTCTACCAACCACCTTGCGTAAGTATATGGGCGCAGAATAGGTTACGATCCGTTCCTGTGCTTGTCCCCGCCGTGTCCCCGCCTTGTCCCCGCACAGCAGGAACTGCAGCGAAACTGCGCTCAGGTCCGGCCCTGCGACTACGCGCAGGACGGACCGCGCTGCGTTTGTCGGCATGACAACTATAATTGGTGTCGCTGAAATCTAAAGCTTTTTCACCCCATATGCCCACACTGCGCGGGCCGCATCAGCCAGACGCCCGGCATGTGAGTGCGCAGCTCAAGCCTGGCGCCGTGTCAGCAGCCATCACAAAAACCAACTCAGCGGTCGTTTTTTTCGTCATTGTGATCGAGCATTTCGCGGTATTTGTCGTAGGACATTGGGAACCCTCCGGTGTAGTTCAACCAGTTGGTAACCGGATACCGCGCTGCGCCCGCCTTATGGGTTGCTTCGAGACCATCAATGATGTCCTCCACCAATGAGAATGGAAAGCTGAACGCCACCTCATGGTCCTGCACTTGACCAAAGATACGATCACCGGTGCACGGAACAATCATTTGCGGCTGTCCGGTGATCACCGGCGCGATAGCGACATCGGCGCAGTCAATACGGCCGCGGAACTCGCTGTTGAGTGTACCGCCGCGTTTCCACAAATACGCTTGGCCCAGGCGCATTATCTGGGCGCTGTTCGCGTATATTACGATGGAATCAGGCTCAAAGGTCGTTCGGTTCAGAGGTGCGAATACCACGCCCACGTACTTGCCCTCGGGAAGCCTCGGTACACTCTCTTCGCTGAGTCGGCCAGCCTCGAGATTTTCAGTATATAGATCGACACACAGGTTGCCCTGTTTGTAGTGGGACAGTTGCTTTTCAAGCCCCAGCGCCATGGCGCCGAGCACGCAACTGCTATCCTCGCGTCCGAGGGCGAGCACCCAACCGAATCGGCGGGACATCGAAATCGCCTGACACGTCGTGAAGCGGTTATTCATGTCTCGGTACGGGCGCTTCGCTCGCTCGGGCATCTCATCCCAGCTTGCCAAAAACTTTACGCTCACCGGGAAGGTATTGAGTCGCAGGTATCGGTTTAATTTTTCGTCGACGCTAGCCAGTTCGTTGAGTTCCATAAGAATAGTTCCTCGACTTAGATCGCAGACCTCATTGTAACGTGAAAATACACATCGCAGAGTATCTACCTGGATCGATGAATACGAATTACCTGCCTAGAGTCTAACTACGGCGCTGTTTACAACTGCCCTGTGATGCACAGTTTAACCAGACAAGTAGCCTACCCTGAGCGCAGTCGAAGGGTCACGGCACCAAACGTGATCCTGAGTGGGAAGCAATGCCTCAATTTCGAATCTTGCGCTTACATTTCTTCGCTATTTTCTTGGCAGCACCGCTCAGTTGTTGGTTCACCTCGTCAGCCATGAGCTGGGCATACCGTTCCTCAGAAATTACCTGTCCACTCACGTGAACATAGTTTCCATCAATGTTTCGAGACCACTTATGGGTTGATGTGAACTGCGGGTTTGAGGTTGTCGGTGTTGTCACACAGGCTGAGATTTGAATGAATGCCATTAGCACCAAAAATAACATCGGCACCCTGAGTGAATGCTCGCTACGATATGTCATGATTAACCCCCACTAAAAATTGCGGCCACTTGTCCGCGCACAGTTGCTGCGCCTCCCCCGCTACGAAGGTTGTCGCCGCGGACATGTGAACTTCGGGGTCTGAACCGTCTTAACCGAACCGAACATCCCGGGCAACTCGGCTATCTCGTTGAATTCGAGACCCGTAGTTTTCCGTCCCCGCCTCGCGACGGGTTTGGCCTTAGCAATAACTTAAGTATAGACAAAACGTAAGGGCAGAAGCGGCTTACATCTCTATCAGCGCAAATAACCAACCGTCACCAAGTAAAGTACCCGCTGTCCCTTGGGCAGTTTAAGCAACGCTGCGACCTTGCGATCCGCAAACGCTCCAATTGGTACGGCCCCAAGATGCAGCGCCGTGGCCTGAAGCAGCATGTTCTGCGCAACATGTCCGGCTTCCATAAAGCAATAGCGCTCCGCCCTGTTGCCGTACTTACGTGCCGTGCGTGCGACCGCAGCCGCGATGATGAACGTAACGGGGGCTTGGGTGATGATCGTCTGATTCACCGCCAGCTGCCGCAGCCGTGGGCGAATATCACCGATAACATGTTGTTTTATAACCATATTATTCGGTTGAAAATGCCCCACCTTGGCTTCTGTGGCGGCGTATAGTTCAATTGGATACAGCGCTCCCGCCGAGGGCGCCGAGCGCAATCCTTGCTGCGGTGCGGTGATTCCTTGCCCCGCCCAGCAAAGCTGCGCAATGTGCTCCCGGGTCAAGGGTCGTGGCGAAAATTTGCGCTCACTACGGCGTCGCGCTATCGTTTTTTCCAGCGACATCCGCCCAGTGGTCAAAGGTAGCGGAAGTTGCTCCTCGATCATCGCCGTATCGCCACCCACATTGTTACTCATAATCTTGGCAATTAACTTACTCGGCTGGCGGGGCTAACGCGGTTGATTCGATACGTTTCCATTGGAGCGCGGTTTTTCGCTTCCGCAGCTAGAGCCGCGGTATCCCCGGCTAAAGCGGGCCGCTGGTTTTCGTTTACAATCCTTACCCAATGCTTCGCAGAAACCGTTTCAGGGCCTTCTTGTCTGGATCGCGAATACTAAGAAATCGTGCTCCCAATTCGTATTCTTTATTCTTCGTGATTTCCTTAGAACGCATCAACTTCGCTTTACAGGTAAGCGGTGTTTTGCGGTTGGGCAGTGTAAGAGACAACTGAAGAATGTTCCCAATCGTAAATCCTTTGGGATAATTGAACAGCACACCGCTCTCACTGATGTTTCGCACTTCGAAAATGTCCCCGACACTCGTTGCCAAGCGAAAACGGCCAATAATGGATGTATTAACGCGCTCGCAGTCTCGTCTTTCCTGCTCGAATAAAGCAGTTTGATTTTTCCCTCGGCTTTTAGCTATATATAACGCTTGATCGGCTTTTTTAATCAATTCTTCTGCGGTATCCGCATCTACATCCAAAGTAGCCACCCCGCCGCTGATCGAAAATCGTTTGAGTGGCTGCAGCTTGCCTTTAGAAAATTTGCCTCTTTCAACGCTTTTGCGAATTCTCTCGGATATGACATAGGCTCCCTCCTTATTTGTCTCCGGAAGGATCAACGCGAATTCCTCACCGCCATAGCGAGTAGCTATATCAACATCGCGTACGGATTTTTTTATAATTACCGCAAGTTTATTCAGGGCGCTATTCCCTGCAAAATGACCATTGACATCGTTATAAAATTTAAAATCATCCACGTCACAGACTACTAGACTTAGCGGTGCATTATATCGATGCGACCGCAAAACCTCCGCCTTCAAGGCGCGCGCGAAATAACGATAGTTGTATAGTTGGGTTAACTCATCGACAAAAGTCTCTTGCTGCGTTTTTTGAAATATTTGTATCTCAATGATCTTTGGGTTTTTGATCTTTCTATTTACACCAACGAAGTAATCGAGAAGCGCCACACGAAAATCAATATCCCGCTTAAGCTTCTTCTGCATAAACTCCCAGTGTCGCAAGATTTCTTGCAGGTGGTTCTTTGCAGTCCGTTTACTGAATTCTAAGTGGGCGGTAATGAAAATAAGTTGGGGATATACATAATCGCCATATTTGCTCGCAAGGTGCTCTACCTTGTCTGCGAATATTTCTCTATCTCCGGAACACTGAATGAGAAGTTTATTGATCTCTCCCAAGATCCGGGTGTTCTCATCATCGCCCACTGCATTTCCCTCTTGATTTACAAAGGAATATGAGAATCAATGTAACATAACCGGAACATTTGTTGCAGAGAATCGATGCGGTCCTCGCGTCACCACAGATCTTCCCACTCAAGACGACTGGCACTTGGCAATTAACGTGCGCCTTCCTGGCGGGATCCTGAGCGCGTAATTCCAGTCAGTTCAGTCGTATTGGAAAAGACCGCGACGGGCGCGACGGCGAGCACAGTAGATGGCTCCAAAACATTTTCGATTGCGGCATTATTTGAGGCTTTCCTTGAGTATCCAAGTCTCACCCATCTTAAAGCCATCGCTTTCAATGAGCCACATCCTGCCAATCCGCTCATTAGTTGGGTCCGGCGTGTCCGCAAACGTATACATGAGGACTACTCGAGCGAATAGGAGGAGATCTCCGGCGCACGGCTTACCAGCATGTTCACCGAGGCCGGTCTTTGCGATGTATTTCTTGCACCACAAGGCTTGTTTTCCAAGCCCTTTGCTGAGGTCATAATAAGACCGCTGCCGGTGGCAAGGTTGTTCGCAGTTCCCGCCTGCGCGTTGGATCGTATTCTCGAGAAAGGCAATAGAATCAAGCGCAGTCCATATTCAGGATGCACGGCATCTTACTTGCAAGCAAGCGAGATATAAATGTCTACATGAACATCAGTGCCATCCCGCTAATCTGCGCCTATAACGGTATTCGTGCATGACATCGTCTCATCCGGCTAATGCCATGAATCCTTCAAGGCTCGAAAATCTTTCAGCAGTGTACGTGATAACGGGATCTCTTGGCGGTGAATGAAAGCTTCGTGATTGGATTCGAACTCTTCGGGAATATACCTGTAGTTAACCATTAATCCAGCCGATTCTTTCAATCCCCGGGGACAGGTGTTGGCGAAGGTGTTGATTCGTTCCAAACGGGCGCCGTTGGAAAGATGAAAATAGGCGACGGGATCGTACGGCATATTGTTTCGTTTGGCATAAGTTATATACGCCAATCCGAGTCGGTTAAGCAGGCGCTGCAATAGCCCTTTGTGGGCAATCGGGTCGGCCAGTAGTTTCGGCAATGCTTGTGTGACATCGTTTTCATCCGCCGCAGCGCATAGTTTCTCTGCATCCTCCTTGAGTATGGAACTTAGCCGCTGCCTGCTAAACACGTCTCGATCCCGCAGCGCGCGTGTAAATAATGGCATTGGGGATAAGGTGGAAAACAGCTTCAAGTCGGGGAATTCCCATGCAAGTTCCATAACCACCTGTTTGATCAGAAAATTACCGAATGAAATTCCCCTCAAGCCTTCTAGGCAATTGTTGATGGAATAAAAAATCACGCTGTCGGCTTGTTTTGGTTCCATAACCGGTGCATCCATATCCAACAGGGGGGCGATGGTAGTCGACATACCGGTAACCAGTGCCGCCTCCACAAAAATGAGAGGTTCTTCAGGCAGCGCCGGGTGAAAGAAAGCGAAACACCGGCGATCAGCAGCAAGCCTGCGCCGCAAATCGGCCCAGCTTTGAATCTCGTGAACGCTTTCGTAGTTGATCAGTTTCTCTAAAATGGTTGCAGAGCTATGCCAATCGATTCTTTGCAGTTGCAAAAACCCTCGGTTAAACCAAGACGTCAATAGATGTCTGAGATCGGCGTCGACGGCTTTCAGGGGCGGATGCTCCTCAAGTATCTGCAGCAAATCGGCACGCATGCCTACGATCGCATTAATTCCGTTGGGGGCGACGTTGATTCGGCGGAACAGATTCTGACGGGGGGGTACGATTGCCTTGCTGAGAGCGAGGTAGTCATCCAGCTCTCTTGAAGCCTTGAACTCGTCCGCTGCTGTAATGATCGCCTGTTCGTCCGGGCCGAACTTGGCCTCCAGCATTTCGAAGAACGCGACTCGCTCGTGGTCTTCCATGTTGTTGTAACTTCTGATTACCTCGCACGCCAAAGCGGTTCCGGAAGCCTCTCCATTTTCTGATAACAAGGCGAGGCATAACCTCTCAATGTTTGTGGATGATTTACCGTTGGTGCGCAGATTGAGCAGTTCACGACCCCGATCTGCGACGGAGTCAATGACCCGATCTAACCAAAGTGATTTCAGCTGTCCAATGCCACTCATACGACACCCCATTCCTTCTACACGCCTGCGAAATACATGCAGATAAGAATCTCTTCGCCGCCTTAAATGAAATGCAACCCCTCACATCACTGCAATGCTTATACTAACGAAAACCAGACGTGAATTCGGTGACTTCAATCACAATCAATAACGCCGACCATCACTAAACCAATATCATGGAGCAGCGAGTTTCTCTAAAGTAGTTGCCCGCACAAAAAATACTGTTGGTGGCAGAGTCTGACAGAATACCAACGGCACCACCCGGTATCCGGTTGTTGTCCATCGGCTCACGGTGTCGTTCCACGCTTCCTTCCCACGCTTGGTCACCTTTGCGCAGTTGCGCTCCGCTAGTTCGCTGAGGTCAACTCACCGGAGGACTTCCGCCTCCAACACCGCACCCATGCTGGGCGCACCACATAAAAACCCCCACAGCATCCAGCCCGTGGGGGTTTTCAGTGGGGTAATTCAGGAGGTGATCTGTTGATAACCCTCAGTCAACGCCTACCCCATCAACGATGATAACGCCGATACCTGCTCTTGGACGATTCCTTGGATTTGTACCTCCGCTTGGACGATAGCTTCGACTTGCTGTCATTCGACTTGCTATCATTGGACTTGCCGTCATCGCTGCTGCCATCGTCTTTATCGGGGCCGCAGGCGTCCTTGCCGCCACTGTAGCTGTCACTGGACTTGCGGTCGCCAGACTTACTGTCACCGGACTTGCGGTCATCGCTGCTGCTATCATCGTCGTCCACACACGCTTTCGGACATAGCGGGCCACCCTTGAGGCTGGCTCCGGCAACGACTTCGAAGTTTCCACTAAGGTGTCCAGGTCCGATGGGTTGAGAGCAACTAGTATGAAACCTTGCCGACGGCATGCCATTCGCGATCAGGAAAATGTCCGTACCCAGTGTCCCGTCGAAACCCCTACGCGCGGACGGAAGTCCGGGCACAGTGAATATCGCACCGGGGGTAATATATCCCTGAAAAAGGACGTCACGTGAACGGCCCCGTTTCCCTAATACCTCAACTGACGCGGGTACGTCCCCCACGAAGCGAAGCGTCAGGTCTGTCACCTTGCCCTCGCAGCCGCAAGTGGGGTCGTCTCCACGCGGCGATGGCACGTCGATGGGACAGAACAGGCCGCCGACACGGCTACGTCCCGAGGCCACAAAAAAATCGCCAACGATCATGCCTGCGCCGATAGGTTGTGAACAACTGGTGTGGAGTCGGGTATGAAATCGCCCGTTTACTTTTATAATTATCTCCGTGCCAAGCGTACCGTGTTTGTCCACTCCCCGGATATCGAAGGTTACGCCTGCATCGACCAGCCCATTGAAGACCTCAGCACCGTCCTTTTTCTGGATGATGCTCACATGCACGCTTTCCTCAGCGCCGATATAACGTAGCGACAGCTCGCTGACTTTACCTGCGCAATCTCCGCAAGCCTCGCAGCCCGCAGAGGCGGGATCGTTCACTGTAATCGTAACTAGGTCGGTATCCTCATCACCTTCGTTATCCGTGACAGTCAAGGTAACGGTGTACGTTCCCGGGCGTGCGAAGACATGTGTTATCTCGGCGCTATCGTTACTGATGCTGGTGCCGTCGCCAAGGTCCCACGCATAACTCCGAATGTCCGGTGGTGCCCCATCCGGATCTTGATCGAATGAACGACTGCCGGAGAAAGTGATTGAGCCACCAAAACATACCGAAT
>CALZGZ010000130.1 GCA_945787105.1 uncultured Gammaproteobacteria bacterium | reverse complement strand
TGATTCGGTAGGGAGATTCGATGACCTCGCGGATATCTTCTCTTTGGTATTCCGGCACCTTGCGTCCGGACTGCGGGAAGTCGACCATTCTTTCCGCCCGATCCAGCAAGCGCTCGATCATGCGTGCAGCATTTTGAGAAGAGTCTTCGGCAATATAGTCGTAAATGGCTTGAAGATCCGCGCGTGCTTGCGGCATCCAGCGTAACTTCATTCAGCAAGGCCAAACTCTTTGCGTAGGGTCGCAGTGTCTACGCCTTGCCCGGCCTCGCTTTCACGCAACCCGATCTCAATGGAACGACGTACCGCGATCTGGTACATCACGTCATCCCAAGTCGCATCGTCCGGCAGGTGATCGACCAGTTCGTGCACCTGCTGTTTTACGTTCGCGCTCACCATTCGTCGCTGCCTTAATTTAGAGAATGAATATGCTTATTTTAACGCATCTGAAGCGGTTCGGTCCCGCCGGTTCGCCGGATGGGTGAGCGTGTGCACCGCCTTGAGCTTTTTGATCGACACCTGGGTATAGATCTGGGTGTTGGACAGATCGGCGTGGCCGAGCATCGCCTGGATAAAGCGGATGTCGGCGCCGTTCTCGAGCATTTGCGTGGCCATGGCGTGGCGAAACAGGTGACACGTCCCGGGCTTGTCGATCCCCGCGCGCGCTAAGTATTTCTTCACCAGATCCGAGAGCTGGTTGTTGCGAAACGGGGTACCCAGATCGCTGATGAACACGTATCCGTCGTCGGGGTCCAGGACGAGTGCGGGACGCATGTCCTCGAGGTATTTGCGGATCCACGCGCAGGCCCGCTCTCCGATCGGGATATACCGGTCCTTCTTGCCCTTACCCTCGCGGATCAACACCGTGCCCTGTTCCAGATCGAGATCGTAGAGGGCGAGATTCTGGCACTCCATGCGCCGTATGCCGGTGGAGTGTTAACCGGCGTGCAAAAATGACCCACTTTAGGGGTTAATCGGCGTCGAAATTTGACCCACCTTCAACCACACTTCCCGGCCGAGAAACGAAGGCATGGGAGGGTAACCGGAGGAGATGTTGACGGTGGAAACAATCAGAAAAATACGATTAGCAGCCCGCGATGGCGAGAAGTCGATCCGACAAATCGCGCGGGATCTCAATCTGTCCCGGAATACGGTGCGCAAGGTTCTGCGCAGCGATGAAACCGAGTTTAAGTACGAGCGATCGACGGTGTATCGGCCACAACTTGGGCCGCATGTATCTCAGTTAGAGAATTGGCTGGAAGTAGATCAAGCGCTGCCGGCCAAACGCCGGCGGAGTGCCCAGGTGTTATACGAAGCTCTACAAGGCGAAGGTTATCGAGGCGGTTACGACACGGTGCGGCGGTATGTGAAAGCCTGGCGCGTCGAGCATCAAGAGGTTACGCAAGCGTACATACCGCTCAGTTTTGATCCGGGAGACGCATTTGAGTTTGACTGGAGCCATGAAACGATCGTGCTGGGTGGGCAAACGACCGCGATCAAGGTGGCGCACATACGATTGAGCCACAGTCGATTATTTTTGGTCGTTGCGTATATGCGGGAGAGTCAGGAGATGGTGTTTGATGCCCATCGTCGGGCGTTTGAGTTCTTCGGTGGCGTGTGCCGTCGTGGTGTGATTGATTATGTACCCGGGTACATAATCGATCTTATGTGACCGCCACCGTTATGTGCCGCAGGGCCACAACGATCGCATATCAGGCGGTTCACATGGTCAGCACGGCAACATAATTATCCGGCTCGATTCCGCCACAATCTCCGCTCCTTTAAACAGATAGGAGATTGTCATGTTAGAGAACTACTTTGTTCACCCGGATACCCTCTATGCGATTCGTCATTGTTGGCTTGGTGAAGTTATAGACAGGTATGCGACGTGGCTGGTTGAGCAGGGATACGGCCCGGGGTCCATTTACAGCCGGGTTCCCGTTGTGCGGCGGTTTGGAGAGTTTGCTTGGGCTCACGGTGCAAGGTCGTTCGACGATTTACCCGGCCAAGTTGAGGCATTTGTCTCCCACTGGATGGCTGAACGCGATGGCGGTCAGAACGCCGAGCGTACCCGGAGGTTTCGAAACGAGATTCGTGGACCTGTGGAACAGCTTCTCTCACTGATCGTGCCGGGGTTTGTTCGTCGAGGTCGCCAACCTGTTGGGATTCCGGATCCGTTTATCACCCAAGTACCAGGGTTTTACCACTACCTACGAGATGAACGCGGATTGCGAGAATCTTCAATCAAGCACTACCGATTCTTTCTTCTTCGCCTGGAAGCTTACCTGCTGCGTATTCGTGTTACCTCGTTGAGTGAACTTTCGCCTACAGTACTCACCGCATTTATCACGCAGTCAATGCGCGAGCTGAGCCCGAACACAATTTCTGGATTCTGTAGCTCAGTCCGGGTATTTCTTCGCTACCTCCATCGCGAGGGGCTAATTGCTCACGACTTGGCAGCAATAGTCGAGGCGCCTCAGAAGCACCGTCTATCGAACCTGCCTCGCTCGATTTCATGGAGCGACGTTCGGCGCATGCTTGAGACGGTCGATCAGTGCACTGCGATGGGTAAGCGCGACTACGTGATTTTACTATTGCTTGTGACCTACGGGCTTCGAGCCTGCGAGGTCGCCGCTTTGACCCTCGACGATATCGACTGGGAACGCGAACGGCTACTAGTGCCGGAACGCAAGGCCGGACATTGCACCGCCTATCCGCTCTCGACGATTGTCGGTGAATCGTTGCTCGTTTATCTGCAAGAGGTGCGATCCAAATCGCCTGAACGCCACGTTTTTCTACGCACCAATGCGCCTAGGACACCGTTGACCCGCGCTACGATCAGCAATCGGGCGACCCACTACCTGCGCAAGGCTGGTTCAGGTTCGACGGCCTGGCTCGCACACCCTGCGCCATACCTGTGTGCAACGCCTCATTGATGCTGAATTCCCACTCAAGACAATTGGCGACTATGTTGGCCATAGCTCCCCGAGATCGACCGAAATCTACAGCAAGGTTGACGTGGAGACATTGCGAGAAGTCGCATTGGGCGACGGGGAGTCATTGCTATGAACGCAATCTGGCGTGGATTCACAAGTGTTCTCGCTGGCAGTATTCAAGCGTATCTGGAATACAAACGCGCGATTAAACGCAAGTTCCGAACTGAGGAAGCGGCTCTGCGTCTACTCGACCGGTATCTCGTTGAGCATCGGGTTAGTGTGCTGACAAGCATTACCCCGCTACTGATCGAGGACTTTATCGCCTCGCGTCCGCGTAACCGCCCTCGCAGCTACAACCATCTTCTCGGCGTTACACGATGTTTCTTTGCCTGGTTGGTCGTACAGGGGCGATTTGAGTGTTCCCCAGTTCGGATCCGAACCAAGCGAGCAACGGCACAACTGCAGCCCTTTCTGTTCAGCCCGGATCAGGTCAAGCAGCTGTTAGAGCGGGCGACCAGTTTGCCCGACCGTCCCAAGGGACCTGATCGCGGGCAGACCTATTATCTCATCTTTGCGCTCATGTACGCGCTCGGGCTACGAGTCGGTGAGGTTACTCGGCTTCGACGGTGTGATATTGACTTGAAGCGAAAGCTACTAGAGATCAACCAGACAAAGTTCGCCAAGGATCGCCTGGTTCCGTTCGGCCCCAGTGTTGGACAACGCATCGCCGAGTACCTTGTTCGACGCAGTGCACGCTCGGTCGCGTTTCTGCCGGAGGATCCAGTGTTCTCTTTCAACGCTGGTCGCGCAATCAACCCTTGCACCATCTCGCAAACGTTTCACCAACTCGTAACCGATCGGTTCGAGCCCCCACCGGGCGTTGCACCACCACGATTGCACTGCCTTCGCCATTCCTTCGCTGTGAGTACATTACTTCGGTGGTACCGCTCCGGTATTGATCCCAATACGCGCCTGATCCATCTCTCAACGTTTCTTGGCCATGTAGACCCGGCGTCGACAGCTTGGTACCTCACGGTTACGGCGGAGTTGCTCGACGCAGCGAACAGTCGCTTCGAGTTGTTTGCCGCACCGATGATCGCGGAAAGCGTCCTATGAATGCCCTCCCGTCACTCGGAAACTTACTGCATACCTTCTTCGAGGATCATCTGGTTTGCCAGAAAGGATTGCGCCCCTCAAGCATTCAGAGTTATCGCGATGCTATCAGACTGTTTCTGCAATTCGTAGCCGCCGACAAGCGCTGCAAATTGATCCGGCTTGGTGTGGCGGACATGACCAGTGATCGTGTTCTGCGGTTCCTGGATCATTTGGAGAAAGACCGCGGTAACACAGTGGCCAGTCGAAATCAACGACTGGCAGCATTGCGCTGCTTCTTCGAGTATCTCGCCAGTCGGCTACCCGAACTGCTTGGCGAGGCACATCGAGTGACCGGCATTCCGATCAAACGCGCGCCAGCTCCGAGGACTCGATTCCTGGAGCGCGAAGCTGTTGAGGCTCTGTTCCGGAAATTGCCGAAGCACACACCATTGGCGTTACGTGATCGAACACTGCTGTTGTTTCTCTACAATACCGGTGCGCGGACGCAAGAGGTCGCTGACCTTCGTGTCGAAAATCTCGATCTTGGCGCCAAGCCAAGGGTTCGCCTACATGGCAAAGGTGACAAGTGGCGTGTGTGTCCGTTGTGGAAACAAAGCGCACAAATGCTGAGTGAACTGATAGGAAATGCGCGTAGCTGCACCCAAGCCCCTGTCTTTGTCTCGCGCACTGGTCGGCCTTTGACGCGATACGGCATCTATAAGATCGTTCGACGTCACACCTGCCCGGACGACAAGTTCAACTTCGGAGAATCCATATCTCCCCATTGGTTTCGACACACCGCAGCTGTCCATCTGCTTGAGGCCGGTGTCGAGGTCAATGTCATTCGCGCATGGCTCGGCCACGTAAGTTTGGAAACGACAAATCGTTATGCCGAAATCAATCTTCGTATGAAGGCGCAAGCACTCCAGGCGTGCGAGCCACCTACGAGTATTTCGGCGGACTCCACCCGAACACCAAAGTGGCGTGATGATCAGGCGTTGCTGAATTGGCTTGAATCTCTGTGATCGTTATGTTACCCCGTTCCAGATCACCCCCATGACAATGCTTGATTCGTAGGCCCTGCGGCACATAACGGTGGCGGTCACATAAGTACGACAACATGAAGACGGCGATCACGACGATTCTACGGGGTAAGGAACGCGACTTTAATCGACGCTTCACTCAACTATGTAGTCATTACCGCTACGAACCAGTGGCGTGTACCCCGAGGTCAGGCTGGGAGAAGGGCCAAGTGGAGCATCAGGTAAAGTTTGTACGGAGCCGATTCTTCACACCCCGGCGTCGGGCGAAGACACTAAAGGCCCTAAATGAATCGTTACAAGGGGAGTGTTTGGATTGGGCTCAATCTCATCGTCATCCGGAGTTGAAGGACCGGACGATATGGCAGGTGTTTGAGGCAGAACGATCCGCATTGATCTCGCTACCGTCTCCGTTTGATGGTTATGCGGAACGGATTGTTCGGGTGAGTTCGACGGCGCTGGTGAGCTTTGATCGTAACCGTTATAGCGTGGATTGTCGGGCGGTGGGCCAAGTAGTCCAGCTACGCAGTTATGCCAATCAGATTGTGGTGCTGCATGAAGGTCAGGTGATCAGCGAGCACACGCGTCAATTTGGCCGGGATCGTATGATCTTCGACCCGTGGCATTACTTACCGGTTCTGAAGCGTAAGCCAGGCGCATTACGTAATGGTGCGCCGTTCAAAGATTGCTATCTCCCTCGTGCATTTCAACGGGTACGACAACGGATGCGGCATTATACGGATGCGGATCGACAGTTTGTGGATGTTCTGGCGAGTGTGCCGGTGTACGGATTGGAGGATGTGACCAACGCTTGCGATGCGGCACTGATCTCGGACGCAGTGAGTCGCGATGTGATTCTCAATCTGTTGAGTCGTAGCGCGGACCCTCATTCAGCAGAAGCGATGGACATTCCCGCCCATCTCCAACTTAGTGATCCTCCGATATCGGATTGTGGGCGCTACGATCAATTCCGCAAGGAGGTGACTCATGCCTCGGGATAACGTGATGACGCTGATGCAAGAGTTGAAGTTTGTGGGGATGCCCAAAGTCTACGATGAGGTCTTAGCTGCTGGACGTAAGCGAAAGCAAATTCCGGAGGCAATCATCGAGACATTGTTGGAGACCGAGGTCGGTGAACGAAGGGCCCGATCAATTCGTTATCGGATGACTCAGGCTCGGTTCCCCGTTCCGAAGGACTTAGACACATCCACTTTCGACAGCACACCGATTGATGAAACTCAAATCCGGACATTGTATGAAGGTGAGTTCGTTGATGAGCAACGCAATATCATCTTCGTCGGTGGCACCGGTACGGGAAAATCTCATTTAGCCACAGCAATCGCCGCCCATGCGATCCGTCAGGGATATCGATCTCGTTTCTTTAATCTGGTGGACCTTGCCAATCAGTTAGAGCAAGAAAAACTCGCAGACAAAGGTGGCAAGCTCACAGATCGGCTGGCTCGTTATACCGAACTCGTTGTGCTGGATGAACTCGGTTATTTGCCTTTCTCCAAAAACGGTGGACAACTTATCTTTCATTTACTGTCCCAGTTGTATCAACGCACTGCGGTCATTATTACCACGAATCTGGCTTTCGGTGAATGGCCCTCAGTCTTTGGAGATAAGAAAATGACAACCGCTTTACTCGATCGAGTTACTCATCATTGTGACATCATCGAGACTGGAAATGAGAGCTGGAGAATTAAACACAGACATTAAAATTAACCCAATGGGTGGGTCAAAATTCGACGCCGATGGTGGGTCATTATTCAAGGCCGGTTTACACACTGATCGACTTCCTGAAAACGCTTTAATTATGTGAAGGACGGAATCCGAGTTTACCCCTGTAGACAGAGGTAAACTCGTGTTCTGACGTGCAACTTCACATAATCAACAACTTCACATA
>CALZGZ010000129.1 GCA_945787105.1 uncultured Gammaproteobacteria bacterium | reverse complement strand
TGCAGCTTAGTTGTCATCCCGACAAGCGCAGCGCGGAGGGATCTCACCGTCTTGATCTCGCCGCCACAATTAACCAAGGTGAGATGCCTCGCTACGGAATGCCAACAAGTGCTTGCTTCGCATGTTTAGTGGGAAAACAGTAACTATTAGCCAGTCGATATCGTTCTTATTTGTTCTTGTGGAAAGCTATTTCTTAACAAACAATCCCGTATAAACCGTGCTACAGGATCCGGACCCGCGACATAGATGTCGAAGTCCTGCAAGTTTTTGTGTTCTGCGCTGACTTGCCGAAACAGTGCTTGTGAGACATCTTGCCAAGCGTCAGCCTGCAACCCATCGGCCGGGTCGGCTAGTGGATAAAGATCCTTGGCATTTAAGGGTGTGTAAGAAAAATTATCGAATACATCTTTCCAGGAGCGCACCACATTATGCATGTAATGGCCTTCCTCGGCGTCCGCGATCCAATACAGGTGCAGATTGTCGCTTTGTTCCAATTGCATGGCGTGCTCGATCAAACTTTTTACAGGCGCAAAGCCGGCGTCGAACGCCAGAAATAGAATAGAACGGTCAGAACGATTGTTAAGCGTAAAATCACCGAACGGCCCGATGACTTGCACCGTGTTGGCCGGTTTGAGCGACGCAATGCGCTGTGAGAATGCGTCATCCACGATCAACCGAATATGAAACTGGATGTTGCGGTCGTCGCAGGGGCAGCTGGCAATTGGATGGGTCGCGGAAGCTTCGCCGTCCAAGTCCAGTCGCACGCTTTGCCCGGCCAAGAAACGCAGCCGCTGAGTCCGAGGCGTCTGTAGGTGCAATAACACGATGTCGCCGGTGAGTGCCGTCAGTTTCTTGACCCGGGTCGTAATATGTTGCTCGGAGATCACCGCGCCTGCTTGGGCTTCAATTACGACATCGCCCACCGCGGTATAAGAGCAAAGCAGAATGTGACCCCTGTTTTTTTCCGCCTCGCTGAATACGAAATCGTGGTGGCTGATCTTGCTGACCTCTCCGGATAGCAGGCGTGCCTGGCACAATCCGCAGTTGCCGTTGCTACAGCCGTAATTCAACGGCAACCCGGCCTGGAGTGCGGCGTCGAGTATGGAATCATTTCCATCAACGTGAAATTGATGATCGCTGGGCCGAAGCCGGACGAGACCTGCCATCACTAGACTTATAAATTCAAGCAAAGCGGTTTTATATCATAGTTCGATTTGGACCTGGACACGGACACAAGCGGCTCCTATTATCATGCGCCCCCAATTCGAGGATATCTCCTCACGGATCGGGGTCTCAAGGACAAAGGGACGAGCCCGCATATTGCACCAAGGCGGCGAAAGTAAAAGTCAAAAATATGTTTGGAAAAAGTTGTTTGAGCAATACCCGACATTATGTTTGGTGCCCAAGTCGGTGCCTATCCAGGTGCTGGCTTGGTCTTGAACGCCTGGCGTTGTGCTTCATTCAACCCATAGCTACCGCTATGCGTTTCGCCCCAGCGCGGCGCTTGTCCCCGCACAGCAGGGGGCTTGTCCCCGCCTTGTCCCCGCACAGCAGGGGAACTACACGCAGGACAAGTCCCAGCGCCATCATCCGGGATCCTTGGTGCAATATGTGGGCTAGAGCGGTAACCGGTGAGCAGCTATGCGTCCTGCACAAATCTTAAAGATTCTCGACAACGAATTTCAAAGCGCCCAACACGGACACCACACGCCGGTCATGCTCTGGGGTCCGCCGGGCGTCGGTAAGTCACAGATGGTCGAACAGGCGGCCAGGCACCATCACGTGCCGGTCATCGACATCCGCTTGTCGCAGTTGGAACCCAGCGACCTGCGGGGTATTCCGTTCCGCGTCGGCGACCTGGTGGAATGGGCGGTGCCGGCAATGCTGCCCGACGAGAAACGCCACGGTGCGAATGGCGTCTTGTTCTTGGACGAGATCACCTCGGCGCCGCCCAGTGTGTCCGCGGCCGCCTATCAGCTGATTCTGGATCGACGTCTTGGTGCTTACCAGGTGCCCCTTGGCTGGGCGATTTTTGCCGCCGGCAATCGGCAAGGGGACCGCGGCGTGACCTATACCATGCCGGCGCCGTTGGCGAATCGATTCTCCCATTTCGAAGTCGAGGTGAATCTCGACGATTGGGTGACCTGGGCCTATGCCAGCGGCATCGACGAACGGGTCATCGCATTTTTGCGATTTCGCCCCGAGCTGTTATTCGACTTCGATCCCGCTCACAATCCGGTCGCGTTTCCATCACCCCGATCATGGGAGTTCACGCACCGTGCGTTGCAGAAGTTTGGGAATTTCCCCGACATTCTGGTCGGTGCCTTGCAGGGTTGCGTGGGACCGGCCGCGGGCATTGAGTTGAATGCATTTATTCAGAACCTCGATAATCTCCCGGATATTGACGCGATCCTCGATGGCGATGAAACACAAGTGCCCGATGAGATCGATCTTCAGTACGCGGTGGCGAGCGCCCTGGTTGGCCGCGCCTTGAAGGCCAAGCGGAACGGGAACGTGGAACGTGTCTACGGGCGCATCATCGATTACGCCGGCCGGTTTCCGCAGCGTGAGATGGGGGTCATGCTGGTCTCTGATATGCACCGCGCGGTGGGACAGGAACTGTTTGCCGTGCCGCAGTTTGCGAACTGGGCCAAGGCGGTCGCCGACGTCGTGCTGTTTGAGGTTTAGATCATCGAATCCAACGCCGCTGCTTCAGCAAACTACGAACTGATCGATGCCGGCAATGGGCGCTACCAGGTGGTGAGATTCGCAGGCGAATTTCAAGGGCACCCGGTCCGGTGGCGGCTACACATCACATGTGTGGCGCCCGGACGGAGATCGTATATTGAGGTTGCGTCAACTGGTGCTGGCGAGTGTCACGCGCGGGTCGGATTGCCGGTGCCAAATATCGATCACCCCACTGTACTAAAAACTATGACCATGATTCGTCAATTCAAGAATCTGCGAATCGGCCGGCACGAGTTTGGAGGCAGGACAAAAGAATAACGTCTGGCGTTTAAAGGCCAACGGCTCGAGAGCTGAACTACCGTTTCTTTTATACTTTAGACTTTGTACCCTCTTCGCCATGAAAAATGCACCACAGTTTCTGACTGCAATTCCCAAATGCCGTTACCGAATCGGCGATTTCGAAGCGGTGGTGCTCGGCGACATCGAATCCAAAGACAGCAACAATTACATCTATGTGTTTGCCCTGGTGCGTGAAAGTGAAAACGATCCCTGTCTGTATGTTGTTCTCGAGCGCACGCAAACCCGGAATTATCACATGGTGGTCATAGCTGAAGAACAATCGAAACAGTTCGATGCCAGCGATGAGTTGGCCGATATTGAAATGTTTACCCAAGCCGCGATGGACGCCGCGGTGCGGTTGTTCAAGCTCAGCGATGAAGAGCCTTACCGGGTGATGTAATGAAGAATCAAAAGATAAAGTCGTAAAGTTTGAAGGTACAAGTCTTAGCGGACGATTTGCAAAAGTTTGGAGACGAATCCCAAATTCCGAGCACCCAGCCCCACGCCCCGAATTCAGAGATTATATGGCCGACATCGAAACTAAGCTGAGCGCCGCTCGTACCAGGCTGATACTCGATAAGCCGTTCCTCGGTGCGCTGGTGCTGAGGCTGCCAATGACATCCGCCGATCCCAAGTGGTGTCCGACGACCGCCACCGATGCGCGGGGTTTCTATTACAACGCATCCTATATCGAGGCCTTGTCGTTGGAGCAGACACAATTCGTTCTCGCGCATGAGGCCCTGCACTGCGCGCTGTCGCATTTTGCCCGACGCCAACACCGCACAAAGCGGCGCTGGGATCTGGCTTGCGACTTTGCGGTGAATCCGTTGTTGGTCCAGGATGGCCTGTCACCACCGCCCAATGCACTGTACTTAGCGGAATATGAAGGCATGACCGCGGAGGAAATTTATCCGCTAATCGAGGAGAACACCGATCAGCAACCGCAGGATCGGCATCTCTACGATGACGACAACCAGCAACAACAAGACCGCGGCGGGCTTGGCGAGCACAAGCAAAGCGATCACGATGGCCATGACACTGAGCTGGACCAGGAAGCCGGCGGTGCACCGCAACCACCACCGTTGGAGCCCGACGAACGGGACCGGTTGGAGACCCAATGGCAGCAACGCCTGGCCGGGGCGGCTCAGCAGGCCCTGCGCGCCGGGAAGCTGAGCGGGTTGATGGCCCGTATGGTCGATCACCTGCTGCAACCACAGTTGCCGTGGCGCATGTTACTGGCGCGCTACATGACCATGCAGGGCCGCGAGGATTTCAATTATGCACGGCCGGCGAGACGCGAAGGGGACGCTATTTTGCCCAGCCTCAGAAGCGCCCAAGTGGATGTCATTGTCGGTGTCGATACCAGCGGTTCGATATCGCAACCGGAGCTGGATCAGTTTCTGGCCGAAGTAGACGCCATCAAGGGACAGATCAAGGCGCGCATAACACTGCTGCCTTGCGATGTGCAACTGGCGTCCGGCGCGCCGTGGAGGTTCGAGGCGTGGGAGCAGGTA
>CALZGZ010000128.1 GCA_945787105.1 uncultured Gammaproteobacteria bacterium | reverse complement strand
TTGTGCAATCCACGCAGCAGCGTATCCAACCGCTGCCAGGCGCGTTCCCAGGAATAGGTTTGTTCGACGAATTCACGGCCTCTTCGCCCCAACTCGCTTTGGTCACCTTTTGTCAGCACCGCAACGGCGCGCTCGGCCAAGGTCGCCGGATCGTCGCTAACCAATTCCATGAATGCCAGCGGCAACGCCAAACCCTCCATCGCCGCCGGCGTAGCGAGCACGGGTTTAGCCATCGCCATCCCTTCGAGTACCTTGTTTTGAAGACCACGTGCTATTCGCAAAGGCGCCACCACGAGCCGCGCGTGGGACAGATAGGGGCGAATATCTTCAACCGTGCCGGTCACTGTTACGCCCTCCAGTTTGCCCAGCCGGCGCACCGGCTCAGTGGGTTGGGCGCCGACGACAAACAAACGTGCCCTCGCTACCTGGGTGCGGATCGCCGGGAAGATCTCCCGCGCAAACCATGTCGCCGCATCGCCGTTGGCCCAATAATCCATCGCCCCCGTGAATACCACCGGCAACTCGCCGTCGGGATAGGGGGTATCGTACTGCCGCGCTGGGGAGAAAAATTCCGTGTCTACGCCGTTGCTGAGATAACTGACCTTTTCGGCTACCTCGGGCGCCAGTTGATTGAACAGCGCCGCTTCACTCTGGCTGACAAAAACACTGGCGTCAAATCGTCTCGCCACTTCGCGCTCGAACTCAAGAAGCTTGGTCCCCTCCCTGAGATACAACCAGCTCATGGGCCATTTGTGCTGCGCGCCGTACTGTCGCCACTTCTGCGAGTCGACATCGACGAAATCCGCTATTCGCCGCAAGGATTGGTAGCGCTCATCGAAGACGTATTGCGCCATCGGCGAAGAAAAAACAAATACATGATTGATCGCGTCCGCCGCCAGTTTCTCCTCTACCCACGCAAACAGACCCCGGTGACTGTAGTAAGGGACGCTCAGAGCCACGCGCTGGAACAGGCCCCTCAGGCTGGCCAGCTTACGCAGTTTCGGTTTAATCGTTTCGACGCGGACTTCGTGACACAGTTGCTGCAAGGTAGGCAGGTAACGCAGCTCACCCCGGTCTTCGACAAACGTGCCTAGATATACCTGATAGTGTATAGAAAGATATTTAAGTAAATTGAACGAACGAATCTTATCGCCTTTGTTCGGGGGATAAGGTATTCGATGGGCAAGAAAGAGCAGCTTATCCAAGACTTATCCGAGGTCTTTGGCAAGATACGGACCCAGGAGACGGGTTAAGCCGAGTGGCAAGTGCCGCCATAGATGAATGTAGCGCTGATATTTTGGATTAAGGGGGTTTTTCGCTTCCGGCATGTGGTGTGCTTTCACGAAGTAGTACTCGTAGTACAAGGGTTCGGATTCAAATCCCCAGTTTTTCTTGAAGTCGTAGCACCCTGTGTCGCGCTTGCTGCGACCGTAGTCAAACGTGCGATAGCCTCGCTCGCAGGCGCGGCGCATCAACTCCCAGTACATGAAGTCATTGGCGCCGCGAAGCTCATGCCCATTTGTGGTACTGCCGCCATAGTAGGGCAAAACCTGGTCGCGGAAATAGAAGCTGAGTACGCTAGCCAACGCCTGCCGGTCCTTGGTGACCGTCAAGATCTCGCAACGATCGCCGAATTTGGCCTTCAATAATCTGAAGTAGTTCCTTGAGAACACCGGCGTCCCCAAATTGCGCACGCTCTCCGAGTAGACCGCATAGAAGCGATCAACATCGGGGGTAATTTCACTGGTCAACCCCGCCTGCATGCCCTTGCGGACCATTGCCCGTTGTTTGCGCGGGATGTTCAATAGATTCGCGTTTGGTTCGGGATCTATTGTTTTTCGAAACGTGACATAGAGATCTTTGGTTGGCCAGGATGCATATCGTGGCGACAGGTTGCGCATCTCGAGATAGTCGACCTGCAGTTGCTCGGCAAGCTTACAGGCCGCTTGCTCCAGGGTCTGGCGAGCTATTTCAGTTTTGGCAACCGCGCTGCCATAAACGCAGAACGGGGTTGAGATCAACGCATTCCCAAATAGGCGGCTGTTGACGTGCGCTAACGGCAGGATGCCTTGGATATCACTTTCCGCTTCGACGTACATAAAATAGGTGCGGTGCCTGAACGCTTGTTCGATGACATCCTTCCACTCGGCAAGGTGAAAGAATGTCGCCTGAGGACAGTCATCTACAAACGCATTCCAGCGATCGTGACCCATCGGTTCGAGCGTCTTGACCTCCAACGGCGCTAACGCCAGACGCAACGCTCCCTGCATTGGACCAGAATCTAAGTGTTGGACGTCGTTCAGCTTAGACACGTTTCATCTACCCTTCCCCAGCGAAAGTCGGCAAGCAGCTGCCGCAGGCGATGTTCTGTCTTGTGCAAGTTTACGTAATGGCGAAAACGAGACTTGAGCCCGACATTGGGCGGCCGCGGTTGATCTGGATCAATCTCCCACGGGTGAAAGTAGAAAATCACCGGCTGTCCCTCATCACGATTGACCCGGCGCAACGCACGGCGGAAAAACCCATAGGGATAGATGCGAAAATACCCGCCCCCGCCGACCGGCAAATTCTGATTCATGGCTCTGACGGTGGTAATGGGGATCTCGAGCAGCCCGGTACCATTGTGGCGGAACGGGAAGCGCGGCGCTTGTGGTATCCCGTAGAGATCGTGATGAACGGGGTAAACACTCGAACTATACTGATAGCCGGTTTCCTGCAAGATATCGACGGCCCACAGGGTGTCCTTACGGATAGAAAAGCTCGCCGCACGATAACCCCGCACCTCACAGCCACCGAGATCCTCGAGCAGTTGCTTGGTGCGTACCACGTCTTGCCTAAACTCGTCAGGCCTTTGTTGGTAAACGCGGACGTGGGCGTAACCGTGGCTCGCCAACTCATGCCCGGCGTCCACGATCCGTCGCGCGAGAGCGGGAACCCTTTCAGCGATCCAACCCAGCATAAAAAAAGTACCCCGCACACCGACCATCTCAAACAGCTCCAGTATGCGTTCGGTGTTCTTATGTACCCGTAACGGAAACTTGTCCCAGTCAGCGCGACTTATGTAGGGTTCAAACGCCGAGACCTGGAAGTAATCCTCCACATCTACCGTTATAGCATTGCGTATGCGCGAGTCCAGAGTCGGCTTCTGTTTGACACCAATGCTCACACGGCGATCCATGACGGCAGACTCCTGTAAGCCAAAACGCCTAAGTGCTCCAGTGCTTTTTATCATTGGATACCCCCGACCCAAGATTATAGCAAGAAGATTTCTTTATTTTTATTGTTAAATTCTATTTTTTATTTGGCTGGATATTACAACATCCAAAAAAGTAATGATTGTGACATAAGTCACAATGACGTCAATTTCGCTAATTGTTTAAGATTTGAACCGCCTTGTGTCTAGACCGCGAAATCGCCCATTTTGATACGTCGAATCGCATACGATTGTAGACCAATCCGGTTGGTAATCAGGGAACCATGAACGCATGCCGAGTCGACGCTGTACCACGCGAGTAAGGTACGCGGCCCACCAAACAACCGCTGGCCGGGTTATTTGTATCCGTAGTATCCGTAGTAATAGCCGGAGCCGCCCGTCATTTTGCTCTTATTCAGCAGCAACCCGATCGGCTTGTCCGCGTCGAGCACCGCCAAGGCGTCGGTCATCTGCCGCTGCGTTGTTTTTTCCGCTTCGACCACCAGTACAACCTGGCCCACCAGGCTCGCCAGCACACTCGCTTCGCTGGT
>CALZGZ010000127.1 GCA_945787105.1 uncultured Gammaproteobacteria bacterium | reverse complement strand
CTATGCGCATCGGCACCCCTTCGGTCCCCATCTCCTCGGCTCGCAGTCTGGAGAGTCAGATTCTGCCGTCCGAGGATCGCATGATAAAACGCATCTTGACTCTATTCGATTGATTGCATTAGAGATCTGTCCTATGGCGTTTCCTTTACGTATCCCGCGCATCAATAACAACGACGATTTCGTCAAGCTCCTCAAGCTGCACGCGGCTGAGGGCGATCGCGTCAAAACGGGTGATTGCGTCGCTCAAATTGAAACCGACAAGGCGGTGGTTGATCTCGAGGCGGAAAAGGAGGGCTTTCTCCTGAAGGTGCTGTGCGAAGAAAACGAGCGGGTACCGGTGGGCGAGGTGATGATGTGGTTCGGTGACCGCGCCGACGAGCCGGTTCCCGAGCCGATCAAAAACGACGAACCGGTGACTGCCAACAGAACCGCGCTTGGACCCACCGCCAAGGCGCGCGCATTAATCAAGCGATATGGATTGGAGTCCGACGTCGTGCCCTATCAGAGCGAGCGGCTGACCGCCGCCGATGTGGAAGCCTACGTCGCCGGTCGGGACACGGGTTCGGGCGAACACCAGCCGGCACCGGCGCGAGATGAGAGACCGTCTGTGCCGGGGATCCTGCAGGAACTGAGTCCCGACGAACACGGCATGCTCGGCACGGTGGCCTGGCACCGGGACCGGGCCGCCGCGACCTACTTGGAGGTCGAGTATGACCAGGGTCCGTGGGAACAGCATGCCGAGGAATTCATGCAGCGGCATCAGCTGATGATGAGCCCGTTGATCCCGTTGTTGGCGTATCGCCTGGTGGAGATCGCCGCCGGTGCGCCGAAGATCAACGCCACCATCGTTGACGGTCGGAGATACCAATATGACCGTATCAACCTGGGCTTCACCGTGCAGGGGGTAGAAACGCTTTATTTGACGGTCATTCAAAACGCCGAAAAACTGGACCCGCTTGAGTTCGTTCAGTCACTGGGGGAAATACAGCGGCGCGCGATCGCGCGAAAACTGAAACCGGAAGATGTGCGAGGGGCCACTATCGCCTTCTCGAGCATGGCGCGATGGAATGTCAGTCGCCACATACCGATACTTCCCCCCCACACTTCTCTAATCGTTGCGCACGCGGCGCCACGCAACAAGGGTGCGGCGGTGATGGGGGCCAGCTATGATCACCGCGTGCTGAGCGGCTTCGACGTGATAGAGGTGTTGGAAAAATTGACTCGAGTGCCGCAGACGCAACCTGAGGACGAAAAAAGCGCGATATGACATTTGATAGAGACGAAATCAAACAGAACATTAGAGAGAAAATCGGAGAATTAGCGCGTAGGCTGGATGTCGATGCCGCTCAGCTTGAAGACGATGACATCATTCCGGCGGCTGGATTGCTGGATTCTGCGGCCATACTCGAGTTAGTGGTGTGGTACGACGAATCCTATGGTATCGGACTTACCCAGGAAGAGATCAACATCGACAATCTGGGCTCCATAGACGCGATGGCGGATTTTCTAATCGCACGCAGTCCGATTGATTAGTAAGCAACAGATTCGGTTGGTTATGCAGTCTTGTTCCGCTTCCAATCGGGGTCGAGAAAATGGGGTCTGAATCGAATTCAGACCCCATTTTCTCGTGAATATCGACACCAGGCCTTGGCGTCGCATGTTGCGGTGCGAGTCGAAAGGCTCATCGCGAGCCCACTCAAGTTGAATATCATCGACATAGGTTGGCAGTCTATTAACGTTATAAAGATAGTAATTACAGTCTTGCTGGCGACAAGTTTATTGCTCAGCGCCCCGGGTGGCCGCGCCGATGAACACCTCGGTACTCCTAAGAACTATCGACAGTTGCTGAGGAACTTGAAGCCAGGTGATCAGTTGCGACTCACTTCCGGCGTTTACCGGCGTGGGCTGCCTATTCACTTCCTGAACGGGACCAAAGCCGCGCCGATTGTCATCCAGGGAGAACCGACGGAATTGCCTGCGCACTTTGTAGGGCCTGAAGGGCACAACACGGTCAGTATCGTCAACTCCAGCTATGTCACAATCCGTGATCTGGTCCTGGAAGGTACAGGGCGTTCCGGTGGTGCGGTCAAGGCCGAGGGATTCACCGCATGCGATTGGGCTCACCACATCACCCTGGAGGGATTGGATATCTACGGCTACGGCGGCAACCAACAGAGGGTGGGGATATCGACGAAATGTCCCGCCTGGAACTGGGTGATCCGCAAGAACACCATCGTCGGCGCGGGGACCGGCATCTATCTCGGTAACTCGGATGGCAACGCACCGTTTTTGCAGGGAGTGATTGAATACAACGTAATCGCCGATACGATGGGATACAACCTGCAGATCAAGCATCAGCTGCCGCGGGGCTACGACACCGAGGGCATGCCGGAGAATCACGGCGCCACCATCATCCGCCACAATGTGTTCAGCAAGGCGAAAGGTGCGGGCGATGAGCAGATGGCCCGGCCGAATGTGCTGGTGGGACACACGCCCTATGCCGGACCGGGCTTGGAGGATTGGTACCAGATCTACGGCAACCTTTTTTACCAGAATCCGCATGAGGCGCTTTTCCAGGGTGAGGGTAATTTGGCTCTTTACAATAATCTGTTTGTGAACTCCCACGAGGTTGACTTTCCTGCGGTTGCGATCCAGCGCCACAACTGGATTCCGCGTCGAGTGCGCGTGTTCCATAACACCGTCGTGAGCCGCGGTAAGGGGATTTCGCTCCGCGGCGGCTCCCAATGTCATAAGCAGAGGGTATACGGCAATGCCGTTTTCGCGCGCGAGCCTTTAAAAGGCAGACCGCTCCAGGGAAATTTCACGCAAGAATATGAGTCGGCGTCCGAGTACCTTAACGATCCCTTCGCTCCACTAGGCGCACTAGATCTGTATCCTCGATCCCGGTGGAATCTTGGATACCATCAGATACTAAAGGATAGGGAGCGGTTCACCGACAGCGTGTTGGATTTCAACGGCAGCGTACGCCGCGCGCCATGGGCCGGCGCCTATGCCGGTCACGGAAGCAATCCGGGCTGGCGCCCAACACTGGGCATCAAGCCGTACACGGCACCGGGCGGGGCGTAATCTCATCGCATCGTCAACTAATTACGGCAAGTGGGAAGGTAAGCTGCAGTTCCGGCTGGAGACCCGAGTTGGGTGTATTTATTTCCGACGACGTACAGGCGACTACTGGATTAAGTCGCCCGCTGCTAAGGGTACGCGGGTGTCGAGTAAATGCGTGTCCGCAGTGCGATGCGGCTTTATCTCTATTTGCGCACCGGCGTTTTTATGATCGAACCACCACCGGGTGGTGCGGGTAGGCCCGACTACTTCGCACCCGGTTCGATCCTTGTCCTCCAGCAGACGAATACGATGGCTGGGGGAGTCACTAGCCAGCGTCGGCAGCAGCACTACCAGGAATCGGTCATCCAACGAAAGTTCCTTGGGAATCACTTCGAGTCGCCAAGCGCCGGGTTCCCGGTATTGCATTTTTCTACGGGTTTCAGGGGCGTTGAGTTGTCCCCGTTCATCGAAGTTCTGGCCATCGACATAGAACTCAAGGCCGGGACCACCGATAGTATCAATCCGGCGCTGTTTAGGTAGTAGAACATACGCTGCCAACCGTCCTCCTGCTTTACCTTTTTTGTCCTGGGGTGTGACCTCGACCTTGAAACCCTCGGCCGTGCGCATTGGCCGGTGTTGGGTGTGCAGAATCCAACGCTTGGTGAACCGCGGTTGGCTGACTGTGACCTGATCATAAATGAGAACGACGTCATCGACCCGGTCGTAGGCGAGTGTGCGCCAAAACCGCTCGACGCGGCGCGTACGATCGGAAAATGTACCCCTGCCCGAGAGACTGTTCGTATACGCCGGTGTGACATCGCCGACTGCCACGACCACATCGTGCTCCGCGATCACCTTGCGCATACTTCCGGTGTGATAAATCTGCCGTTTCGCTTGCCATTCATCGATATCCAGAGGCGCCGGCTGCAGACCCCAGCCCGAACCCACCCGTCGTTGGCCGCCATCGTTTGCGATACGGCGCGGATCTTTTTTGGTCGGCAGTGGCGTGTTGTCGTTTGGATCTGTAACGGTAACGGTATTGTGCGCGACCGTCTGATAGGTGTAATTCATATGGTGATCGGAACCGTACGTTGGGCCGTAAAGACCACTGTCGATCGCCAATGCACCGCCTTTATAGATCGTAAAGGCACCTTGATCGAGGTGACTGTGAGACCAGAAGTTGTCACCGACCTTGAACGTGAGATACGTGGCCTTGTCCGACCAGTCGCTGCGCACGACCAGCAGGCCAATGCCGTCGAAGAAACGATGCAGTGGTAAGGCGCGAGAGGCAGTCGGATCATACAACTCGGGTGTGCTCAGTGGACCCCAAGGCCACGAGGACGGTTGCACGTGGGTTTTACCCTTCAGTGAGAACGCGGGCTGGTTCCGATATTCGAGAGCCAGTGCTACGCGATCCGGAGTTGATTTTCGGAAGGCGGCAGCGTCACCCCAGCGAAAGTGTGTGCCGTCCGGCCGCGTGCGATATATGAGAAAATCCAAGAATCCTCGAATGCCGGGTTCGGTCTTTAAGTAGTCCTCGCCGGTCGCATGGCGCCACATCGCCGGCAGTTGAAAGATAGCCTGGCCGATCCCGATCCCGACGTATTCACCGCCTTCGTGCCAGCCGCCATTTCTTCCCATGACCTGCCGCCACACGGGTAGCACGCGATTTTTCCAATAATCGGCGGTGAAACGCATTACGAGGTCGGCCTCGTGTCCATGACCGTAGACGGCCAAGGCACAGGCCATGAGATTTTGCAGCGGGCGGTTGTACAAGAACACGTTGTAGGGGGATAGGCGCTGGCGGCGAATGACCTCGATGTTATAGCGGCAACTCGACACGACTTTTTCAAGCAGGCTCCGGCGTTGGTTTGCGTCCCAATCGTGGTATAGCCAGTCGAAGCCGAGGGCGATAATACCCGTTTGGTTGCCGCGATAACCGGGATCGGTACTCAAAAGCTGGGCCAACAGCGTTTGCAAATCCTGAGACCCGGGTTCGACCAGGGTGGTCAGGATGCTCGAGTAAACTGCACCCGATCCGCCTTTGGCGCGGGCCTTGTGAGATCGGAGAAAACGCGGGTTTTGGGTTTGCAGGAGGCGGATATCTTCGGGGCTCGGGTGTGGGAGGCGGGGGTGAGAGTAACGAAAGTCGGCCAGTGCGATCGGGGGGAGATCCTCGGGTTGCGGAAACGTTGGCATCGTGGATTCATAGGCGGGTTGCTCGCTCACAGAGAACCAGTGCACATATGTGTAGGTCCCCGCCGCGACCAAGGCAAAGAACACAATGGTGATTAGGAGTCTACTCAGTGTGTTAGTCTTCACATCGGTCTGCTTGGAATGCGATTTTGTCGCTATACGCGTGGCAACCTACAGCACTTAGTGACTAGAGAGATATCGACACCGGAGATGCGGTGTTTAATGCAAGTAATTCCAACACGTTCGAGAACCAAACAGGACCGTAGAAAATTATTTAATGAGTAAAAAGGTGTCGTGCACAACATGGTATGAACGCGTTAGTGTTAAATCGGATCCGCATAGTTCAATCTATTCTCACGCCAATTTCTCGCAGTACACATCGTTATCGATTTAGTTGCGCTGATGTCCGCGCCATCAGATAACACGCTGGTCGCGTCTCGTAATCCCGGCAGTGGTGTTCCCCTAGGCCAGGCATCGTCTCTGGGTTGGATTGCTTTTGCATATCTGATCTTTGTCGTTTACGGCAGTCTGATTCCTTTCGAATTTAGGCCCATTACCTTTGACCAAGGATGGGATCGTTTCGTCACTATCCGTTATCTCAACCTCGGTGTCGTATCAAGAGCGGATTGGGTTGCGAACATCCTACTATACATACCCCTTGCTTTTCTCGGGGTCGCGTGGGCGCATAGAAAGATACCTGTGCACCGG
>CALZGZ010000126.1 GCA_945787105.1 uncultured Gammaproteobacteria bacterium | reverse complement strand
TCGTTCGATCACATACTGCTTCCATCCACCTTACTTCGTCTGCCGGACTTGCGGAGATTCGTTTCGCCACAAGCAGTTCGGTCCCTTCACAGGCGGCGTCCGGGGCTTCACCCCGACTTTCTGGTGCCTGTAACTCCCGAATGACCGGTTTATATTGCGGACTCAATTGGTCGACGCAACATTCCAATCTTTTGTTAAAGAGAAGGAGTGTTGCCGATGAAATACAGAACAAGGATTTATTACTCAGCTACGCAGAAGGCCTTGATGTGGGAACGCTGGCAGAAAGGCGACTCTCTGCACGACATTGCCAGACTGTTTGATCGGGGTCATTCGTCTATTCAGCGGATACTCTCTGAGACTGGCGGTATCCGGCCCAGAGAGAGAAAGCGCTCGCCTCTGGCTCTGACACTGGCGGAGCGGGAAGTCATTTACAGAGGTCTGGCCAAGCAGTTATCGATGCGGACAATAGCATCCCAACTTGGCCGGTCTCCGTCGACGGTAAGCCGGGAAATTGATCGCAATGGCGGATATGCTTGTTATCGAGCCAGCGTGGTCGAGGAAGCTGCATGGCGACGTGCCCTGCGCCCCAAGCCGTGCAAGCTGGCCGGGCGACCTTACCTGGTTCGGGAGATCACCCGGAAGTGACAACGCCAGTGGTCATCCGAGCAAATATCAGGTTGGTTGAAGCGGCGATACCCGGACAACAAGCGTTACCACGTGTCACACGAAACTATTTACAAGAGTCTGTTTATTCAAGCCCGAGGCGTATTGAAGAAGGAGTTGCTGGCGTGTCTGAGGAGTCAGTGAGCGATGCGCCGCTCCAGGCACGCGAGCCTGAAGGGTCAGGGATTGGGCAAGATCATGGATGCGGTGTCGATCCGTGAACGACTCGCCTCGGTAGAGGATCGAGCGGTACCGGGTCACTGGGAAGGTGATTTACTTGCGGGTTCGAAGAACAGCTACATCGCGACCCTGGTCGAAAGACATTCACGTTACGTGATGCTGGCCAAGGTCAGTAACAGGCGCACAGAGACGGTGATCCGGGCGCTGATCAAGCAATCCCGGAAGTTACCTGGTGAGTTGTACACGTCACTGACTTGGGATCGTGGTTCGGAGTTATCTGACCACAAGAGATTTACCCTGGCGACAGATATCCAGGTGTACTTCTGTGATCCCAACAGCCCGTGGCAGCGGGGATCGAACGAGAACACCAACCGACTATTGAGACAATACTTTCCAAAGGGAACTGACTTGTCTGTACACTCACAGGCAAAGCTGAATAGCGTGGCAAGACTGTTGAATGAGAGGCCGAGAAAAACGTTAGACTATGAAACACCGGCTGAACGATTTAACGCATGTGTTGCGTCGATCAGTTGAAACCGCAATACGCGCTTCAAACACTGTGCGCAAATAAGGGGTGGTCGGGCAGGCTCAGATACACACCGACGATGTCTTCAAGTTTCTCGACAAACCGCAGGTCTTGGGAAACCTTGAACGTTTCCATCCGGTGAGACTTGAGGCCGTGGGCATGCCAGATGTGCAGCGTCGTGGTCGTGCGTTGGGTAAACTATACTATCCCAATAAGTTGGAGTGTTTTACTCAGACGAGGAGAACGAATTGTTGATGACAGTCGATATCAAATCGACCGTCTTGAAAGTCCGCACTTAACAGGCGAGGGCAATTTAGCGTTATAACTAGATGAGTGATGGCTCCGCAACGCATGATGAAGACAGTGCAAGCAGTATCATCTACCCTCGCCGATACGTTTTGTATCGATCCTATTGTCATCGCACAAACATTTATGATGAAAAGTAGAGATGACCCAGGTTGTTCACAACGACTAGTGGAAGCTAACTTCGTCAATAAAACTGGCGATAACTGGGACGTCAAGTTGTTTCTGAATGGTGAGGTGGGCCGTGACCGGGATACGATGATGGAGGCATCTTTAGGGACATCGGATTCCTTCCAGTCGAACCATCGACAAAGTCACGCGCCTCTATCTGGCCACGTTTAATTTCGCATCGCTATCTATTAACGCTCAAACAAGGCAGAGGAGCTATGATCATGAAAGTATTGCGGTCCATCGTTGCAGCGGCTTTTGCACTGCTGGTTATACCAAACAGTCTAGCGCAAACCCTGGAACTCAAATTCGGCCATGTGGGTGCGCCGGGATCTTTATTCGCCATATCGGCAGAGGAATTCGCGAAACGCGCCAATGTAAAATTAGCAGGAAAAGCAAAGGTGACAGTTTTTGGCGCTAGCCAGCTTGGTAAGGACAAGGAGTTGTTGCAGAAACTTAAACTCGGCACTGTAGATTTGACGCTGCCGTCAACGGTGATGTCTACAATCGCCGACGAATTTGGTCTGTTCGAGATGCCGTATCTGGTAAAAAATCGTACTCACATGGCGCAGATCGAGAAAGAGATCTTTTGGAGCAAACTGGCCCCCGCGCTAGAGCCCAAGGGTTACAAGATCATCGCCGTATGGGAAAACGGCTTTCGGCACATTACCAACAATACGCGTCCGGTCAACATCCCTGCAGATCTTCAGGGATTGAAGCTGCGTACACCAAAGGGCAAATGGCGAGTAAAGATGTTTCAGACCTACGGCGCCAACCCAACGCCGATGGCTCTCTCCGAGGTATTTGCCGCTTTACAGGCGGGGATAATCGATGGCCAAGAAAATCCCTACGCGCAGATTTACAGCACAAGATTTCATGAGGTACAGAAATATCTGTCCATTAGTGGACACGTGTACACCCCGGCCTACGTAACGGTCGGTGTAAATAGATGGGCCAAACTGCCCGCCGATGTGCGCGATGCGCTGGAACAGGTGGCGATAGACACGCAGGCGTTTGTCTACGAACAAGCAGCGAGACTTGAGGTGGATCTTTTGAACAAGATCAAGGCCGCAGGCGTACAAATCAATGAAGCTGATAAAGACGCCTTCATAGAGGCTAGCGATTCAATATACAAAGAATACAGTGACGTCATGCCGGGCGGCGCGCAGCTGATAAGAGAAGTGCAACAGCTCGCAGGTGGATGATACCAGCGGCTAGCCCACATCTGGCTACCAGCATTCTCATTAGCAATATGTTCGAAGCCTGGCTTGCGGAGCGTGGCACTTACTTCGCCACTTCGGATGGAACTGATGAACGTGATCTTGCCGAGTACCACCGAGCGAAATCGGCTTACATATACGTGCGTCAGTCGACGATGGCCCAAGTACGGTTTCAAGGCGAAAGTTGCGAGCGACAATGTGCTTTGTGTCACTAAACGCTGGAATTGGGTGGACGATCGAGAAGGTCGGCATCCTGGACTGGCAACGCTTGATCGAGCCATTTCTTTCGTCATCATCCGGGATCCTTGGGGCAATAACCGAGTCAATACAATATCAAGTAGTTAAAGTATCTGCGACTGTGTGCCGATATCCACGATGTATGAGGCTCAGACTATACGTCTCTGCAACGTCGAATAACTGAATGAGTGTGGATACCTGTTCTCAATCGAACAAGAGAGGTCTAACAAGCGTGGGACATACGCAGAAACGGACACCCGTAGCAGAACAGGAAGTATCTCCCGCGGGGCCGACCGCGGCGAGACCATCGCGATTCAGCATTCGAACGAAGCTCTTCATCGCATTTATGATGGTGGCCGGTACGACGGTGGTCGCCAGCACGGTCAGCTTGGATTCCTATCGCCGGATGGCGGACGGCTTCACGCAGATAACAACGCAGAACGTACCCGCGATGTCACATGCCCTCGAGCTCGCGGAATCCACGTCCGCACTCGAGAGTGGATTAGTGGCCTTTGTGGCCTCCCAAACCAACACAATCCGGCAAACCCGCTTGGGTGAACTTCATAGGGTTACCGAGGAGATAACGGCTCATATTTCGCGCCTCGCTGGACAATGGAGTAACGCCGGCGTCGATCATGCAATGCCGGATCTTATTAGGCAATTGCGGAAGACCAGTGAGGAATTCACACACGACGTGCTGCCGAGTCTGGATCAAGGCGTAACCAAGCGCTTGGAAATTAGAATCCTGCTCCGTGAACGTATTAATGCATTACGTGCCAGTCATACCGAACTTTACGAGCCCCTGAACCTTGCCGTCGAAGACGCGGTGTTCGAGATTTCCCTGATAACGAAAGACAGCGCGGATCAGCTTACCGAGCTCCTACGCGGGGTGCTGGAAAGTCAAGCCAATGTGAACTTGGTGCTCGGCATACTTATCGAAGCCGCACAAGCTGAAGACGACGCCGCGGTGCAGTATCTCAAGGATCGCTTTGCCACTCGTGTGGAGCAGGTCCAAGAGTCGGAGAGCAAACTGAAGTTGAGCCTACCAGGCCGCATTGCTTACGAGAAAATGCTGACCTTGCTGGAATACGGTGCTGGCGACGACAGTATATTCGATCTGCGCACGGCGGAGCTCGGTTCTATAGAAATGATCACCCAATTGCTGAACGAGAAAGTACTTGTCATTAAAGAGCTTGCGATGCTAGTTCGAAAATACGTAGACGCAAGTAAGTCCCAGGTAGAGGCGAATTCCAGGCAGACTAAGATGTTGATTCTGCACAGAGAGCGTTTGCAGATATTCGTGGCGGTATTCAGCATTGTCATAGCCGTAATTCTGGGTTGGTTCTATGTGGGGCGCAGACTTTTGGGCCGCCTTACCAGGATAATGCGGCACATGCGTAGCCTGAGCGAGGGGAACTGGAAATCCGAACTGCACATGAACGACAACGACGAACTGGGTGAAATGGCCCGAATTGTGGAGATGTTTCGCGAGAAAGGCCTCGAAAACCGACGTTTACAAGACGAAAGAGAGCGTGCCGCCTCGGAGCGGGAAAAAGCAATCGCGGAAAAGCACGAACAAGAGGAGTCCCGCCGTCGGGCCGAAAAACGTCATCGCGTTGAGGTCCAGAAATCGGCGGAGGAGGAGCATCGACAGGCCAAAGCCCTGCAGGCCAAGGTCGATTCGCTTCTGGATGTAGTGAACGCGGCGGCCCAGGGCGATCTGTCCCATCCCGTGACCGTGTCTGGGGATGATGCCATCGGGCAGATGGGCGAGGGGCTGGCGGAGTTTATCCTCAAGCTTCGCGATCATATGGAGATTCTCGCGAAAAACGCAATGTCGTTGTCGGGCGCGTCACAGGAGTTAGCCGGGATTCGCGAACAGATCAACGCTAACGCCGAACGCAATTCTTCAAAAGCCATTGCGGTCGCCGGCGCTGCGCAACAGGTGAGTAAGAGTGTGGATATGAGCGCGGCGGCAGCCGAAGAAATGGATGCCAGCATACGCAATATCGCGGACAGTGTATCGAAGGCGTCGGCAGTGGCCATCTCGGCGGTGGACATCGCCAACGAGACTAACACCTGTGTTTCCAGGCTCGGTATCAGCAGCGCGGAGATCGGAAACATCAGTAAGGTTATATCCTCTATTACCGAACAGACCAATCTGCTGGCCCTCAACGCAACCATCGAGGCGGCGCGAGCGGGCGAGGCTGGTAAGGGATTCGCGGTAGTTGCAAACGAGGTAAAAGATCTGGCGAAGGAGACCAACCGGGCAACGGAAGATATCAGCAAAAAGATCGACGCGATACAACACGACACCGAAAACGCTGTGGACACCATCACAAAGATTACCGCGATCATCGATCAAGTCAACAACATTCAAGCGGACGTCTCTAGCGGCATGGAGGACCAGACTATGATGGCGCGGAATATCGTAAAGACGGTGTCCGATGCAGCGTTGGGAAGCGCCGACATTGCACGGAACATAGAAAGCGTCAGCGAAACCGCAGCCGGCACGTTGAGCGCCGTCAAAGAGGCCCAGAATACCACCGTTGAATTGGCGGCAATGGCAAAACAGATGCAGGAACTTGTCGAACGCTTCCAATACCAGTCGGAATCGCGGCCCAGCGAAACTGACGCCGATCACGAATCGACGTTAGTTTCGCAGTCCGTACCTTCGACCGCAGACCGTGCAGTGGTCCACCGACTCTCTTGATACGAAATTCTAAGCCAGACTCGTTGATTTCCCTAAACTTAGTGTGTTCTTCATGAACCCTTTGACAAAAATACAAAATTCTGCGAAAAACTTAATGAGAGCGAGGAATTCGGTTCGAAATACACTTCTTAAGTCTTGAACCCAACACATTCGCGTCGCAATGTCATATGTCGTCGAACTGACCCAACACACCACCGCATAATCCAGCGGTCTGGCAGCGAACAGTTGGTCGGTACTGGGCCTCGAACGGACTGCCGGGCTATTCAGTGATTTTACCAAGTTATCTAAAGAAGTTCGGAACGGGAAGCGCATGGCTATGGTTAAGTGTGAGATTGACTACCCGTCTTGATCTGCGGGACGCCTGTTCACCGTGAAAGGACGGCTGCTCCTTAATAGTGTTGAAAAACTCCTCGCTAGAGGCAGCATGTGAGATAACGCGAGTCTGTTCTCACTACTGAGAGTTCTCTCCATGATGGGACAGCAAGCACCCGATCAGAACGTTATGTTTTACGAGTTTTGCTTGGATCGATATATTTCCCCGGATCATTTATTAAGGCAGATCGATCAGTTTTTAGATTTAAATCATCTGCGACAACACCTGTCTTCGTTCTATAGTCATACGGGTCGTCCATCGGTTAACTCTGAGTTAATGATTCGGATGTTGATCTTGGGTTACTGCTATGGCATTGGATCAGAGCGACGTTTGTGTGAAGAAGTGCATTTGAATCTTGCCTACCGTTGGTTTTGTCGTTTAGGTATGGAAGACGAAGTGCCGAACCATTCTACATTTTCCAAAAACAGACATGGACGGTTTCATGATAGCGATACGTTTCGGTTCATATTTGAGGAGATCGTTGGCCGTTGTATAGAGGAAGGTCTGGTTGGCGGGGAAGGATTTGCGACCGATGCGAGCGTGATCAAGGTCGACGCGAATCGTCATCGCGGGATGCATATTCCGGCTGAAAACGAGCACTGATTCCGGCGCAAATCGAGCGCCGATTCCGATTTAATTCGAGATACGCGACGATGAAGCGGAAGGCTGGTTTTGTGGTGCCCAGGCGACGCTTCCGGTGAAGGAGTATCTGGAGGCCCTGGAGAAAGAAAACCCCAGTTACTCAGTGCCTAAGAATATTTCGCTGACGGATCCTCAGTCACGTTGGACGGCGGCCACTGGAGAAAGAGCCTTTTATGCGTATTCGACTAACTACCTAATCGATATCGACAACAACATCATTGTCGATGTTGAACCGACGCCATCGGTTCGAACGGCTGAAGTCGAAAGTACGCAAACGATGATCGAGCGTGTGGAAGAGCGATTTGATATAAAGCCGAATCGGTTGATAGGCGATACCGCGTACGGGAGTGCACCGATGCTGGAATGGTTGGTTAAAGACAAAGAAATCGAACCGCATATCCCAGTCTGGGACAAATCTGTCAATAAGCCTGATTTGTTCAGCAATGCTGCGTTCATCTGGGACAAAGATTCAGGTTGTTATCGCTGTCCAGGAGGAAAGACATTACTCTCTCGTAGGCGCAACTTTAGAAATCTGCGAACCGGAATCACCAAAGCCAACACTATCATCTATCGATCGAGTCAATTAGATTGCGGAACCTGCCAGCTTAAGGAACAGTGTTGCCCAAACAGTTTGTTTAGAAAGATTGCGCGTAGTATTTACGAAGAATCCAGAGATGTTGCTAGAGTCATTGCACAAACTCCTGAATACCAACAATCCAGAAAAGACAGAAAGAAAGTCGAAGTGTTGTTTGCCCATTTAAAACGGATTCTGAAATTAGATCGGCTGAGGTTACGCGGATTGAGTGGGGCGCGTGATGAGTTTTTGATGGCGGCGACCGTTCAAAACTTGAGAAGACTCGCAAAACTGAAATATAAACCGCCTGATTGCCGGATAGCTGTGCCTATATGATATAAAAAAGCAGAAATAAAAAAGATTTAAACCAAATCCACAATTAAACGTCGCGAATAATCACCATTCACCGCTCAGGTATCTTCCACCCCAGGGAAATAACGACAAAACATCGAGTTTTTCAACAGTATTCCTTGATTGCAGTCATTAGGATCGTAGGGCGCGAACGCCTCCTTATGGCCGATGATCGGGATAGGGGGAACCTCACGGCTCCGCCCCTCCCACACCACCGGGCATACGGGTCACATACCACGGCGGTTCGACTGAGTTATGCGGACAAAGCATCGGCGACTCGGGG
>CALZGZ010000125.1 GCA_945787105.1 uncultured Gammaproteobacteria bacterium | reverse complement strand
GTTGCGATTCAATTACGCAGGGACCGGCAATCAGAAAAAACGGTTTGTCCAGGCCGACCTCGGCGTTACCCAGCTTCACTGTGCGACGACCTGTGTATCAGGCGCATGATCTCCGCGTGTTCTGCTCTCATGATAATCGCGCGCTGCCGTAATATATCCTGAGAACAACGGATGTCCGTCCCGGGGCGAGGAGGTGAATTCTGGATGAAACTGGCAACCCACAAACCATGGATGATCTGACAACTCGATCACCTCGACCAGACCGTCGTATGACACACCGGCCATCACCAAACCGTTTGTTTCGAGAACACTTCGATATCTATTGTTGAACTCGTATCGATGCCGATGCCGTTCGACAATCTTATCTTTTCCGTACGCCGTGTGGGTTCGTGTACCCGGGGTCAATAAACACGTCTGCTCACCCAATCGCATCGTACCGCCTAGATCGGAGTCTTGGCTGCGCTGCTCCAATGTGCCATCTTCGTTAGTCCATTCGTTAATCAAGGCAATGACGGGATGCGGCGTCTGGGAATCAAACTCGGTACTATGTGCGTTCGCTAGGCCGGCTACGTGGCGCGCAAATTCGATCACCGATACCTGCATGCCCAGACAGATTCCAAGATACGGCATATTGTGTTCCCTGGCGTACTGTACAGCCAGGATCTTGCCCTCGATACCCCGTTCGCCAAAACCGCCGGGGACCAAAACAGCATCCACGTCGGTCAGAATGTCGGTTCCTTCCGTCTCGATATGCTCGGAATCTACATAGTTAATTTTGATACTGGTGCGGGTATGAATCCCAGCGTGTATCAACGCTTCAGATAAAGATTTATAAGATTCGGTCAAATCTACATACTTGCCGACCAAGGCAACCGTCACTTCTTGGGTCGGGTGGTTACTGTTATAGACAACCTGCTCCCACTCCGAAAGGTCGGCGTCTTTGGCATCAACCAATAATTGTTTTACTACAATTCTGTCGAGCCCTTGGTCGCGAAAGATCCCTGGGATTTTGTAAATATTGTCAACATCGACGGCAGAAATTACCGCGTTCTCTGGAACGTTGGTAAACAACGCGATTTTTCTGCGCGCATCGTTCGGGAGTGGCTCATTCACGCGACAGATCAAAACATCTGGTTGAATACCAATGCTGCGCAGTTCTTTTACCGAATGCTGGGTGGGCTTGGTCTTGATCTCCCCAGCAGCGACGATTCTTGGGACCAGAGTCAGATGAATGAAAACAACGTGGTCACCGCCGAGTTCAATTCGCATTTGACGTATCGCTTCCAGGAACGGTAATGATTCGATATCGCCTACCGTACCTCCGATCTCGACTAGCGCCACTTCCGCGCCTTTGGCACCTTCCCGAATACACTGCTTGATCTCATCGGTAATATGAGGAATGACTTGGACAGTGCCTCCCAGATAGTCTCCCCGCCGCTCGTTGCGGATCACACGCTCGTAAATCTGACCGGTGGTAAAGTTATTGCGCCGCCCCATTGTGGCACGGACAAATCGTTCGTAATGCCCAAGATCCAAGTCTGTTTCCGCCCCGTCTGCCGTGACGAACACCTCGCCGTGCTGAAACGGACTCATGGTGCCGGGATCAACATTGATATAAGGATCGAGCTTGAGCAGCGTGACCTTCAGTCCGCGGGACTCCAACACCGCGCCCAGAGATGCCGCAGCAATGCCTTTTCCCAAGGAAGACACGACGCCACCAGTAATAAAGATGTACTTTGCCATGAATGCTGCATTAAACGGGGCCACAGAACGTACCCCCGGACGGGAGAACAGCTTACCAAAGCCGGCCGCTTTCTACAAATGGGTAGTGGAACCTTGATTCGACAAGGCACAAAGTTTGATCTCGATACCCGCTTCTCCCGGCCCTGCAACAAACGGATCGCAATACCAATAATCGACCACCGCAGCAATCTCATCCGCCACGTACAGCAACGGAATACGCGCTCTTAGCCAGGGTGGTACACGGCGTTCTTGAAGTAATTTCTTCAATTTTTGGCGATGGGGACGGGTGGGCAATCGACAACGCTCCCCACCTCGGCGCCAGCGTACCACCAACGGTGCTGTGATACGTGCCCGAGCCAGTCCAGCCCCGTGTACCGGAACCGCCACCATTTTCACGTTCAACTCCGGAATGACTAACGGCTGCTCGATATCCCAGCACCGTGTGCCCAATGCGACCGGTTGCGGCAACGGCCGCAGCACATATAACCAATCGTCGTATCTACGCGCCTCGGTACCTGGCCAGCGGTTAACTGCACTGGTGGACCCGCTCCGACGGATCAACTCGGCGATCACCCGATCCAATTGCCGGTGCGACGGGGGTTTAAAACCTCGGCTGCGCAGCCAGTAGCTCAGCAGATTACCGAAACGGCTGTCTGACAGATGCCCTAAGCCTGACAAGCTCATTTTGTGGCCGGTTCCGGCCAAACCCTCCACAGCTTGCGACTCCGTGAGTTGCAGGTCCGCAGCCGCGACTTCCTCCAATAGTATCTGCGTCCGCCGCATGCGCTCTGCGGTGCGCGCCAAAACACCGCTTACCGCCGGCCATCTTGCTCGTAACAGAGGGACTATCTGATGGCGTAGGTAATTCCTAGAGTAAGTGATATCGCGGTTTGACGCGTCCTCAACCCACTCCAGCTGGTGTTCATCTGCGTATGCAACCAGCTGTTGCCGATCGTAGCCCAATAGAGGCCTGATGACCCTGCGGCGTTCGAAACTGGACGTTAGACTCATGGCACAGAGTCCGCGGATGCCGGCGCCACGCAGTAGATTGAGCAACACCGTCTCGGCCTGATCGTCGCGTTGGTGCGCAAGCAGCAGATAATCTGTTGGTTTCACAATAGATGCATACCAACGGTAACGGGCTTTGCGCGCACTGGCCTCATACCCGTCGCCATTCTTGACGGGAACATCTAGGCGGCGGGTCTTAAACGTTACCGACCATTTCGCACAAAGCCGTTCACAAAATTCCTGCCACCGATCGGCGTCAGGGTGTAAACCATGGTGGGCGTGCAGGGTGGTCAACGAAATTTCCGTAAATTCTCGAAGCGTGGCCAAGAGATGTAACAGGACCACAGAATCCAGCCCACCGCTAACGCCAACGTGTATCCTCGCGTCATTAGGGAGTCGAAGTGTATTGAAGAGCGTACGGTACAGCGTCTGCGCGTCGATTTTTCGCCAGTTTCTCTCGTGCAGACCAATCATCCCTGTTGTTGAAATTTCCCCAGTTCCATTAGGCGGTTGTATCGCTGTTCAATGAGTTCGTCGGTGGACAGTTCCGACAATTCATCCAGTTCTTTGATCAATGCATACTTCAACGTCTGCGACATCTTATCGACGTCTCGGTGCGCACCGCCTAACGGTTCGGGAACGACGTGATCTATCAGATCTAGCTTTTTCAGACGATCGGCGGTCAACCCCATAGCATCCGCCGCGTCCACGGCCCGCTCTGCGCTCTTCCACAGAATGGATGCACATCCTTCTGGCGAAATGACGGAATAAGTCGCATATTGCAACATCAACAAGCGATCGCACACACCAATTGCCAACGCGCCCCCCGATCCGCCTTCGCCTATAACAACGGAGACAATGGGTATTTCCAGTTCCGCCATAACATAAAGGTTATGTGCGATGGCTTCGCTTTGTCCACGCTCCTCGGCACCAACTCCAGGATATGCCCCCGGCGTGTCGATCAACGTGATCAGCGGTAGATGAAATCGCTGTGCTAAGCGCATCAGTCGAAGCGCTTTTCGGTAACCCTCGGGTCGTGGCATACCGAAGTTGCGGTACACCATTTGATTCGTATCCCGTCCTTTCTGATGGCCGACCAACATCACCGGTCGCTCCTCGAGAGATGCTAACCCACCAACGATCGCGTGGTCATCGGCATACATTCGGTCGCCGTGTAATTCCTGAAAGTTGGTAAAGATACGGGGAATATAGTCCAGTGGATACGGCCGTTGAGGATGACGCGCCAACTGCGCAATCTGCCAAGGGGTTAGCGACGCAAATATACTCTCGGTGAGCTTCTCACTTTTTTTCTGTAAACGAGCAATCTCATCGCTGATGTTGATTTCATCACCCACCCCTACATGACGTAGTTCGTCAATCTTCGCCGCCAACTCGGCGATCGGTTGTTCGAAATCGAGGAAATTTAGATCCATAAAAATATATTACACGTGTGATTGCCCTATTTACATAGCGACAGTCTACCCATCGCGATCACTATCCAGTCGAGGCAACCGGTGTAGCGTCGACAAACGTGATCGGCTTGTAGACCAACCAAACTGCGTTTTCCCCCACCAGCTCCGCAACATCTTTCAGCAACTGCCCGGTCGGACGCACGCGCCAACGCTGTCCTGCTGGTAATGTCACCTGTTCCGAAGGCGTCACATATTGAAACACTACCCGGCAACCACCCGTCGCGCTACTTTCCAGTTTACTTTCCAAGACCTTGTATAAATCCTGACAAATATTGTCCGGTGTTAGACGGATCATCAATTTTGTTGCAAAGATGTCACGTGCTTCGTCGATATCATAGATATGCTCGGCGGCCATCTTAAACCCGCCAGTATACTCGTCAACGTTCACCGATCCCTGCACGATCAACAAGTTGTCCTTGCGTAGCGCATCACGAGATTTGGAAAATAACTCGGAAAACACCGCAATTTCCAGTCTCGCTGTCTTATCGTCCAAAGTAACAAATGCCATGCGGTCACCGCGGCGGGTGTTCATCATCCGCAAACCCACCACCAATCCGGCGACTACGACATTTCGGTCTTGCGACGGCCTTAATTCAGAAAGGCACGCATCGGTAATCTGCGTTAATTCGTCGCGGTAGGCATCGATGGGGTGTCCGCTCAGGTATAGACCGAGGGTCTCCTTTTCTCCAGCGAGCACCTGATCTTTACTCCATTCCGGCGCGTCACGATAAGCACGTACCGCCTGTTGCGGCGCCGACACGCCAAAAAAGTCCGTCTGTCCGGCACTACGATCGCTCGACTGTTGCCCGGCCACATTCAATGCGGTAGTTAAACTTGCCATCAAGCTAGCGCGGTGGGCACCTAAACTGTCAAGGGCTCCGGACTTGATCAATGATTCCATGGCTCGTCGATTGACGCGCTTAACATCGACGCGTTTACATAGATCGAATAGATCACGAAACTCATCGCCTTGGTTCCTGGCATCAACAACCGCCTCTATCACCGCGTAGCCGATACCTTTCAACGCGCCTAGGCCATAAAGAATCTTACCATGCTGCGTGGCCTCAAATGCGAACTTGCAATGATTGATATCCGGGGCAAGCACGTCTAAACCCATTTCGCGGCACTCGGCAATCAAGGTAACAACTTTGTCTGTGTGTTCCATGTCAGCGGACAATGCGGCGGCCATAAATTCAGCGGGATAGTGTGCCTTTAACCATGCAGTGTGATACGTAATCAGCGCATAAGCCGCGGAATGCGACTTATTGAACCCATAACCCGCGAACTTCTCCATCAAGTCAAAGATTCCGTTGGCAATGCGTTCTTCCACTCCGCGCTCATGGGCTCCTTGCAGAAACCCCTCGCGTTGACGCGCCATTGCCTCGGGTTTTTTCTTACCCATCGCCCGCCGTAGTAAATCCGCGGAACCCAACGAGTAGCCGGCCAGCACCTTGGCGATTTCCATGACTTGTTCCTGGTAGAGAATCACCCCGTAGGTGGGTTTGAGAATCGGTTCCAACGCCGGATGCGAATAAGACAATCGTGCACGGCCATGTTTGCGGTCGATAAAGTCTTCGACCATTCCAGATTGCAGGGGACCAGGTCGATAAAGTGCAACAAGCGCAATGAGATCTTCGAAGCAGTCCGGTTGGAGTCGTTGAATTAAATCTTTCATGCCCCTAGACTCTAACTGGAATAACGCTGTCGTACGGCACGACTTGAGCAACTGATAAGTCTCTGGATCATCAATATCTCGTGTGTCGAGAACTATTGGCTCTTCGTTGCGATCTTTTCTCTGTTGATTTATCTTTCTCAAAGTCTTGTCGATTATTGTTAACGTCCGTAGTCCTAGAAAATCGAACTTGACTAAACCGATCGCCTCCAGATCGTCCTTGTCTAGTTGAGTAACGGTTTGCTCGCTTCCCTGGTCACAATACAAGGCGGTAAACGCTGTTAAAGCCGAAGGTGCAATGACAACACCACCGGCGTGCTTGCCAACATTTCTAGGTAACCCTTCCAATGCCCTGGCCGTATCCATCAACTGCTTCACGTCATCATCCCGCTCGTATTGTTCTTTAAGTAGCTCCTCTTGTTTGAGCGCCTGATCCAAGGTCATTCCGACCTGGAACGGAATCAATTTGGCGATCTTGTCCACCTGTCCGTACGCCATGCCCATGACCCTTCCGACATCCCGTACAACCGCGCGCGCCGCCATCGTACCGTGGGTAATGATCTGCGATACCTTTTCTCGGCCGTAGTAGTCGGCCACATAGTCGATCACACGATCCCTGCCCTCGATACAGAAATCGATATCAAAATCAGGCAACGACACCCGCTCCGGATTAAGAAACCTTTCGAACAATAGTCCATGTTGTATCGGATCCAGCTCCGTAATCCCTAAAGCGTAGGCCACCAGGGAACCCGCGCCGGAACCACGCCCGGGCCCCACAGGGATTCCATTCGTCTTCGCCCATTGAATGAAGTCGGCAACAATTAGGAAATATCCAGGAAATCCCATCTGTGCGATGACGTCCAATTCGAGCTCCAGTCTTTCCCAGTAGGCCTCAGCTGCTTCGACATCATTTACCTTGAGCCGCTGCTCTAGGCCATGACGTGATTTCTCTCGCAGATGTTGTTCCGGCGTAAGGTTATCAGGAACCGGAAAATTCGGTAGGTAGTAGTCGCCGATCTCAAGAAAAAAATTACAACGTTTCGCGATCTCCACGGAATTTTGGATCGCTTCTGGAATATCCGAAAACAGCGCGATCATTTCATCTGCGGACCGAAGATACTGTTGTGGGGTAAACCGACGCTGGCGGCGCTGGTCATTCAGCACTCTGCCTTCGTGAATACACACACGCACCTCGTGAACACCAAAATCTTGCTCCGAGAGAAAATGCACATCGTTGGTCGCAACTACCGGTATCCCACAGCGTGCTGCCAGGTCCACGGCCTCGTGAATATAATCATCTTCGTATTGGCGGCCCACGCGCTGTACCTCCAGATAGAACCGATTACCAAATATCTGACGATATTCTTCTACTAATTGATCGACGCGTGCGCGGCCGCTTGAGGCCAGCGCTTGACCGATATCCCCGTCCTGGGCACCTGACAGTGCAATCAATCCGTCATTTGCATGTTTTAGCCAATCTTTTGTCACACACGCCCGGCCGTTGTGTTGGGATTCCTTGTAGGCGCGGCTGATCAGGCTGCAAATATTTCGATATCCCTGTTGATCTTGCACTAAAAGCACCAAACGGTAAGGGGCATTGAGGTTTGCGGGATTCACTAACCACAAGTCGGCTCCGACGATAGGCTTGACACCGGAATTAAGCATCTTGCGATAGAACTTGACCATCCCATATAGATTAACCAGATCTGTGATGGCAACCGCAGGCATTTCGAGTTCCAGCACCCTGTCGACCAGTTTAGTAATCCTAACCACGCTGTTGGCAAGCGAGTATTCAGTATGTAGATGAAGGTGTATAAAGGATTCGCTCACCGACTATGCTCCTCAACATTCCTCATCACCGCACTAACCGGGGCGAAACTTCGTCGATGTATGGCAGTCGCCCCATGCTGCGCCAGGGCAAGAAGATGCCGACGTGTTGGATAACCCATATTGGTTGCAAATCCGTATTGTGGATACTGGCGATGAAATCCGATCATCATTTTATCTCGGTATACCTTGGCGAGTATTGACGCAGCGGAAATTGACGGTACGTATACGTCTCCCTTTACTACGGTTCGTACTTTACAATTCAATTCCGGCGCATGACAGCCATCGATTAAGATTAGTTCGGGGTGAATGGTTAAAGCGCCCACCGCACGGGACATCGCTAACAGCGTGGCTTGCAGGATATTCAGCGTGTCGATCTCTGGAACGTCGGCCTCACCAATTGCCCAACAAACTGCTTGTTGTTTAATCATTCGATCCAGACGCTCGCGTTTTTTCCGGGTCAATTGTTTTGAGTCACCCATACCGTTCAACGCATAACGTGGCGGAAGCACAACTGCCGCCGCTACCACCGGCCCCGCAAGGGGGCCTCGACCGGCTTCATCTACGCCTACGACTTGCTGCCTGTGCGGGCTTTTGTACATTGGTTCCGCTGTCACCGTGCGATGTCTAAGACTACGTCAGCCGCTTGTTCGCTGGCACGCTTTTTTAGGGTATCGTAGATGGTCGATAAGCGACTCGAAACTTCGTTTCGCAGCGTTGCGTCATCGAGAAATCTGGCAACAGCGGTCGTGAGATTCTCCGACGTCGCCTCATGTTGCAGTAATTCGGGCACCACGGGCAACTCAAGTAGGTTATTGGGCATAGAAAAATAACGCACGTGAGCAAACATCTTCACTAGAATGCCGGTTACCCACGAGACCTTATAGGCTACTACCATCGGTTTGGCGAACAACGCCGCCTCCAGGGCAGCGGTTCCGGATGCCAACAACGCAACATCGCTGGCAGCAATGGCTTGCCGTGACATTCCTTTGACCACTCGAATGGGAAGATCTTGACGACGTTGCTGGAGTAGATGATCGAAATAAGCTTTCGTTTCCTCATCGGCAAACGGTGCAATGAACTCAATGTCGCGGTGCTGCTCACATAACGCGTTGGCGACGTCGATAAACAATGTTCCGAGAGCCTTTAATTCACTTTTGCGGCTACCCGGTAGTAGCGCCACTAGGTGTCTTGCGTTGACCCCAAAACTCTTGCGCAAGGAATACACGTCGACATTTGGGTCTATTTCGTCTGCGATTGGGTGTCCAACAAAGGTCACCGGAACTAAATATTTGCGGTAGTAATCGGCTTCAAAGGGAAATAGCGTCAGCATATGACTTACGGCTCGTTGTATCTTACGGATGCGATAACCACGCCAGGCCCACACCGTAGGGCTTACGTAGTGGACCGTTCTAATGCCTTGTTTACGTAATTTAGCTTCAAGACCGAGGTTGAAATCAGGCACATCTATGCCAACGAACACGTCGGGGGGGTGGTTGATAAAGTGTTCCGCAAGTTGTCGTCGAGTCCGTATGATGCTTACCAGTCTGGTAGCCAAGTCATCAAGGCCCATGACGGAAATGCTTTCCATGGGGAACATACTTACTGCCCCGAGCGCCGCCATCCTTGGTCCACAAATGCCGGTGATCAGCGCATCAGGACGCCGTGTCTTGATTGCGTCAATCAGCCGCGCACCGAGAAAATCACCCGATGCCTCCCCCGCGACAACACCGATTTTCACAACACGCTGTTTAGGCATCTCATAGGCGGCCGGGTAAATCGAACATCATCAAGTTGAACTCGCTTCCGATTTCGGATCAACCATTATGCCAATGCTTACGCTGTCTAGCCCACATATTGCACCAAGGCGGCGAAAAGAAGCGCTTACAGTCTCTGTTTGAGATAACGAAATTGATAAATGTTCGGTGCCACGTTTTGCCCCCGGAGTTGGGCCCATCCCGCCGCTAGCTTGGTTTCGAACGCCCGGACTTGCGCTTCACTCAACGCATAGCTACGGCTATGCATTTCGCTCCAGCGCGGCGCTCGTCCCCGCACAGCAGGGGGCCTGTCCCCGCCTTGTGCCCGCACAGCGGGGGAACCGCAGGGGAACCCAGACGCCCGACTCCTTCGCCATCATCCGGGATCCGTGGTGCAATATGCGGGCTAGGCGCAATACCCTCGCTAACGAACGATACCGCGGTGGGTGTGTTTTAGAAAGTGAGCGAGTTTGCGCACCTCCGGACTTCGCCATTTGTTGGTCTCCAGCTGGCTAATCGATGCTTTAAGGGAGAGGTTCCTTCGGTAAATTAATTTATACGCCTGCTTCAACTCAGAAATGTCGGTGTCGGAAAAACACCTCTTGCGCAGGCCTTTAGCGTTGACGCCATGCGGTACCGCGCGGTTTCCGGCCGCTATGATGTACGGAGGCACGTCTTGTAGACAGACTGTCCCGATCCCCGTTATGCAATGGGCACCAATTCGACAGTACTGATGCACCAGGGAAAAACCTCCTAATACCGCATAATCCCCCACCGTCACATGTCCCGCAAGACTGGCGCAATTTGCAAAAATTGTGTTGTCGCCAAGTTG
>CALZGZ010000124.1 GCA_945787105.1 uncultured Gammaproteobacteria bacterium | reverse complement strand
CATGAAGTTCGCACTCATCATTGATCCTCATTCAAATATCAGAAGGAAATGAAATCACACTGTCCGGAGATATCTTGTCCGTCGGCACAAACCGCTCGGGGAGTTTTCCCGCGCGCTGCGGGGACGGTGACGACGATTGGGGGACGGCCTCGGTCTTCGGCTTCTCAGAGCCGGATTCTGACGTGGTCGATGGTGACTGCCCCATCGCCGGCGTCGCCAGCATCAATGCCAACACCAACGTTAGCAGGCTATTCAGCATAACGCGCGATCCGGAAGCCAAGATCTTGCCTCGCTTTGTCACTGTAATCGCGAAAACTCAATCGCAGTTCGCTGATGGTCGAGTGTTTCCAACCGGCACCGCGCACCACGTGGTGGCGCCCTGACGCCGGTCCGATCGGGTCTTGTACCACACGCGCACCGGCCACATGGACGTCGTAGAAGTCGTGGCACCATTCTGCCACGTTCCCACCGAGGTCGTGGACACCCAACAGGTTCGGTGGGAAGCTGCCGACCGGGGCGGTGACCGCAAATTGGTCGTTATAGGTTGAGAGCGTATTGGGGAGCAAGCCGGTGGCTGCGCGGTCGGCGTAATTACCCGCCGAGCCGGTCGGCGGATAGCTGTTTCCCCAGTGATATTTGTTTGGACTCGGACGCTCGGCGTAGCGCGCCGCGTACTCCCATTCCGCCTCGGTGGGCAGACGATAACCGTTGCTCGGCGGCCGCACCGCCACCAGCTTGTCGCCCTGTTGCGCGTAGGCCGGGGACAACCCGTCCTTCTCGCTCAACCAATTCAGATAGGCGGCAGCCTCGTCCCAGCGTATGTCCACCACCGGTTGTTGGTCATCGTCGAGACTACGGCCATAGGCGGCACCGGAATTGTGCGCGGCCTTGAAACGGCGGAACTGTCCATTGGTGACCTCTTTGACGCCGAGATAGAATGCCCGGGTCAGCTGCACCTGGCGCAATTGCTCATTTGCCCGCCGGCCCTGTTCGCGACGCGATGCACCCATGGTGAACAGCCCGGGCTTGATCAACCGCAACACTTGACCCTCGCCGGTGGTGACCGTGTTAGCGGTTGCGGACCGGCGCGGACTCGCGGTAATTCTGTTCAGCGTCACCGTCACCTCTTTGCTCACTCCTGCGCGGGGCGTGACGGTCACCCGGTAGGGTTCGTAGCCCGGCTTCTTGAATACCAACTGGTGCGCTTCGGTGGTCAACTGCAAGCGCTGGGTACCCGCGCCACGATCGTTGCCGTCGACATGGAGCTGTGCATCGGGGGGATCACTGACAATGAATAGCGTGCCGTACTCGGCAGGTAGCGTGACGTCCAGAGACGCGGTCGCCGCGGCTTGCAAACTCACCGTCTTGGTGACCGTCTTGCGACCGGCTCTGGACAACACGACTTGATGTTCTTGTTTTGGAGTGAGCGTGAGTTCGAGCGGGGTCACCCCGTAATACTGACCGTCCATCGTTACCGAAGCGCCAGCCGGCTCGCTGTTAATGGCAAGCAGTCCGTCCGCCAGTTTGAGCACCAACGGCTCGAGTGTCGTCGCCTCACCAGCAACCACGGCAAGCTCTGTGCGAACCGGGTCGTGCTCGTCCAACCGCAGTTCGACTGTGTGCTCCCCCGAGAGCAGGTCCACGGTTGCAGGCGTTGTGCCAACCTCTTCGCCATCAATCCATAGTGAGGCCCCGCTTGGACTCGATGCGAACGATACCGGGGCCCAATCGGGTTGCAATGTGACCTCAACCTCCTGCGAGCGACCCATACCATCAACGTTCAGATCGAGTTCAACCGGTTGGTAACGAACCGCCGTTATCTGAATGTGATGCACGCCGGCACGCAACTCCAGATCCCGAATCGGTGTCACACCGATCTGCTGGCCGTCGACACTCACGTTTGCGCTCGCAACCGGACTGCTGATCAGCGACACGCGGCCGGGCAGCTTTTCCATGTCGAACGCAAACTCCTGATGCGGTCCGCGGCGGATGTCGGCCCCACGGCTGAGCGGCTGATAACCAGGTTTGCTGGCGACGATCTCATAGCTGCCGGGATACACCAGATACCGATCTTGCAACTTCAACGCCGGCAAGATTCCGCGCAACTCGAACTGTTCCGGTTCGGGGGTGATGGTCACCGACACCGGGGTCGCGGTAAACACAAACACTGCGACCAAAAGCAGAACCACGAACGTGGCCAGCACACCGAGCCGCAACATACGACGGCCACCACGTCGCGCCGCCGGGGCACTGGGGACGGTGGCAAAGCTTGACGGTTCCCCGGTGCTTTCCTGTAGTTGCAGCGTTTGTCCTGTGAACCCACAAGTGAGCATCACCGCACCGATCCTGACATGGTCACCATCCCGCAACGGCGCGGGATCTGTTAGACGCCGCTCGTTGAGCAATACCGCGATCGTGGGGACGCCGGGCACCAACCACGGGTGGCCACCACGGGACTCGATGTATGCGTATTCATTTTGGCTGCGGTCACCGGATAAGGGAATATCCGCGGCTTCACCGCCAATGCTGAGGCGCTCACCGTCGGCGCATGGCTGGTGTTTCGCATTGATTCCGGTAATCGTAAGCGCGTTCAAATCTGCTCCTCGCATCGCACGTCAATGGTTTGCACGGCCTGCCCGGCCGTGACCGTCCACTCCAGGCGCACATCGCGGTATCCAACCCGCGTCCCGCGCACACGGTAGGTGCCCGGTAACAACATCATCCGCGATTCCGAGAATCGGCCAAAACGCCCGACCCGATCAATAGACACCTCGGTTTGGTTGTCGGAGCGTATCAACACCGCTACCGGGGTACTCGCGAGCCTGACCAGATCCTCAAGGGTATCGAGTTTTTCTTGCAGTCGCGGCCCTTTGCCCGCCAGCGACACCGCACTGTGTAACAGACGGTCAGCGTTGGCCCGCGGTTCGGGCGATTGCAGGCGATCGGGGGCGTCAAGATAGGTATCCAACTGCGCATGCAATTCCGCAAATCGCTCGGCGCGCCCAACACCCTGCAACGCAAATTGCGCTTGCGGATCGATCCCCAGCACCGCCTTGTACTCGGTAATCACGTCCTGCCAGTGCTCTTCGTGCTCGCCTCGCTGAGCGCGTGTACGATGATGGGCAATCTTTTGCGCCTGTATCGCCCGTGTCAGCCGCCGTTGCGCATCGACCAACTCCGCCGACTCCGGGTTCAGCGTGCGTGCACGCTCCAGGGCGCCGCGGGCCTCGGGCAGCGCGCCACTTTCGATTGCGGTCAACGCATCAGACATGGCTGCACGGAATTCAAGTTGCCTGATTGTCGCCGTTATCCGCGCCACACCCTCACGCGCCTCTCGCGAGTCGGGATCCAGGCGCTGCGCGGCGCGGTATTGTTCTTCGGCCAACGTCCATTCGCGTTTCTGCTCGTGCTCACGCCCAGACGCCAACATACGGGCGAGGCGATCGAGGGTTTTTGCTCGTGCCGCACCCCTTCGCGCTTGTGAATGCCGTGGGTCAATGGCAAGCGCAATGATGAAATTTTTCTGCGCCGATTCAGCGTCGAAGTTCTGTAGTGCTTGCGCGCCCTGTTCTAGGGCCGCGGCCAGACGGTCGGCCTTGGAGGCTTCCAGCGCCACCAACATGGCTGTGACTGCCTGATAAATTGTGGCCGCCGCCGCAAAGTTCTTATTGGTAAACTCGGCGTCACCTTCGGCGAGGCGCATGAGCACCGTTTCATAGTCCGCGCCGCCCCAAACCCGAACCTGCTGTGCCTCGAGCACAGTCTGCCGTTCAAGCAGTTGTTGCAATGCGCGCTCTGCCTCGCGTTTTTCATGCGCGAGCCGCACCTGCTCAGCTCTTGGTACCACCGGTTTGGCCGCCTCGGGAGCCGGCCGGTCGTTAGACTCGTCGACGACGGCGCGTCGATCTACAAAATCCGGAAGCACCCACACCACAATCACCACGGCAGTCAATAAGATTATGAGCGCCGTCAGCAGTGTGATCCGAAGCCAAAGGGGAGCGTGAATCCGAGCGCGAGTCACGCCGACTCCTCTACCTCACCTTGAGCCCGCATATTGCACCGAGGCGCCCCGCGACTATTCATGGCATGCAGCGGAGAGCTCCACAATGTCGATTCCATGATATGACAAAATACGTTTTCCAAGTTGCTTGGCAAGAATAGTCGCGGGGCTATCCCGGCCCTGACTGGTCCCCGCACGCCTGCGCTTGGCCTTCACTCGATCCAACGCTCGCCATGGGTCTCGCTCCAGGCACGGCCCTCAGCTGCACGAATCCTGCGTCAGCATCCGGGATCCTGGTGAGAGATGCGGGCTCGATCAACGCTTGGGGTCATTTCACCGGCGAGGCTGGGGGCTGATCATCATCCGCAATGTGGGTTGTCGGCGCGCCGGTTTCGGTGGCATAGATTTCGCTGAGCAGACGGCGCCACTGATGAAACTGCTGTTCGGCGGAGCCGGTCAATTCCACCGTCTGTCCCTCGACGTTGAGTACCAATGGTGCCACCTCGGCATTGAACGACTCGCCAAGCTCGCGGATCGCATCCTCATGGATTGCCTTCTGTGCACTGATGTCCATGCCGCGTTTGACGTTATACGCGCCGCCAAGGACCATCACATCTCGTACCGTCTGGGTACCCGAGTCTCCGCCGACGGCCTCAATTGCGATGGCACCAACAATCATCGCGGCACCCAGTAAATAGCGATTGATCGCCTTTTGTTTTACCTCGCGCAACGCGGCCGCTTCGTCGCTACGGGCCTTGCGCCAGTCGAAATAGGGGTCAACCATCTCGGCATTGAACTTGTCGTAGTATCCGTTTACGACATCGATCAGCATATATTCGCGCTCGCGGACCTTCATCACTCGGTCGAGCATCGGATCATCTGGGGCAGGCAATCTTTGAATGCGATATTGGCCGTCGTCGGTCACGGTAACAAAGCCGTCGAACGCCTCCGGCGCCAGCGATTTACCGAATCTAAGTTTGGCGACGCGTTGAATCTCCAAGATCCGGTCCGCCGCCAATTTCGCCTTGTGACGGTACAGGTCATTCGCGATCCGATTATAGATATCTTGAAATATTTCGCTTTCGTCGGCGTCGATATAGGCTTGGGTATCAACCTGTTTCTCATACACGGTACTGAACCACCGGTTTCCCGAGGCGTCGGATACCTTTACCTCCAACTCCAAGACCTCACCGTCAGATTCTAGGATCTTCCCTTCCACCAAGACATTGACGGCGTGGGTTTGCGCCGGCACCACGCGCACCGCACCCCAGTGACCCGTTCGCTGCAATGTATCGCGCAAAACCAGCGGGATGAAACGCGCCTCGGCGGACCGGATCTCGGCAGTCAGGCCCTTCTTCGCGCGGTCCTTTTCGCTGATCTCGCCGGGATCGAAGACGCGAATACCCACGTCAAGGAGTTGTGGCTCCTTAAGCTCGGCTTGCGCGTTGATCACCGGCGTGTCTTCGACCTTTTCGACAACGCTCATAGTCTGGCACCCCGCCGCCAGCATCGCTGCGAGCGCCAAAATGATCGCCAAACCACTCGATCTCACCGCTGTCATCGTGTCTGCGCCTTACCTGACTTGTATCGCTTGTATTCTTGCCATAGCTTCTCACGAAGTTCCGGATCGGTCTCGTTTTCCGCCGCCTCACGCAGCTGCCGGGCGACCACGTCGTCATCACCGGCATCGGGCACATCATCCCGTTTAACCGCGCCACTTCGTTTGGCGTCTTTCCTCGCACCAGCTGGGTCAACCTTCGCTGTTTGACCTGCTTCACCAACGGCGCCGGTAGTAGTCCGGTCGGACGATTTGTCAGCCTTAGTTTCGGCGCCGCTGTCCGTTGCCGCAGTTGTCTTATCTCCCGGTTTTTCACCACCCGTGGATTGATCGTCTGCCGCGCCCGCATTACCCGGCTGTTCCCCGGTTCCCGAGCCAGAACCGGTTCCGGCGTCGGGCGCCCCGCTTTGCGTGCGCGCCAGTTGCTCCATCTCGCGCAGCAACATCTCGTCGAACTCTGAAAGCGACGAACCCAGTCGCCGTTCCAGCGCCGCGATATTTTCACCCTCGGTCTGCTCGTTGGGGAAAGACAGCGGCAATTCTTCAGTAATCGCGCCGCGTTCGCAGTTGGGTTCGGGGGAAGTGTCGCCGGCGTTTGCCTTGAGTTGAGATACGGTTTGGCAATTCACTCTGACCACGCGGTCCAGGCGGGACAGGAAAGTGCGGTAGTCATCCAATTCCGCGGACGATACTGTGCCCGCTTGCCGCAGCCTCTGGAATTCCGCCGTCGCGCGCGCCTCGGCGGTAAGCGCCGCGTTCAGTGCCTGCCGCGCTGCCGACAAATCCGTGGGCGTGTCCTCCGCAGCGGCCATAGCCATGCCCCACCCGAAAAACGGCAACAAAATGACACATAGCGTGGCTCGGTAAGAATTCTTGATCATGCCCTTATTCGAGAACTCTCTCGATGGGAAGTTCAGCTTGCCGCATAACAAATCCGTGACCGTGATTAAACCAAGTATCTATGCTGATAAACGATGATCCAAGAATACCATCGGGCTCGCCCAAAAAGCAGTGCGATGGGTCAAAGACTGTGAAAACCGCGGTCCTCAACACGCGCGGCGGCGCCACAGACAAGCCGTAAAAACGATTATTATTTCAGCCAGTTATGCATGGATCGGGGGGCTAATCCTGGAGATTTGATCGCGCCCTATCCAGACTAAAGCCGTCGTCTAATCAATTGCTATAGCCCGCCGGGTAATCACGCCCGAAACCCCAGCGCCAGTGAAATGGAACCAGGCGATGACCGCCGATCCGTGTACCCAGATACATCAAGGTGCCCATCCATGCCGCAGAACGATTCGGCACACACGTCCGCAGCAACTTATCGGCATCCCGACGTTGCTGGGCGCTACCGCCGCACCAATAGGGAATGTCGTGCGTCACGCAACACGCCACCCAACGCCCATCCGGCCACAGCGTGCAACCGTCAGTGACAAAGGGCGTGGCCGGAAGTCCGATGGTCACGCTATGTTGACAAACCCGCTCCGCCCTGCGCTCCAGTTGCGCCGCGCTTTGTGCATCGCTGCGATAGGGTTCCACCGTGTGACGCGTGGGCGTGCAGCCGCTGAACACCAACACCGTTAACCCCGCATACCTTGGTTTCACAAACCTTCAACTTTATTCAGATAAATCGAGATAACCGTCATGGCTGTCCCCTTCAGGATGACGTTTCGTGTTGTGGTCCCTTCGGCTCCGCTCAGGGCAGGCTTTTGTTAGTTGTCATCCCGACAAGCGCAGCGCGGCTTGTCCTGCGCGCAGTCCCCTGCTGTGCGGGGACAAGCGCAGGATCGGGATCTCACCCTGTCAACATTACCACCACCCTCCAACACGGTGAGATTCCTCGTTGCACTCGGAATGACATGTTAATGTTCAACACGACCAACAACAGGTCGGATTCCTCGCGGCGCGAGGAACGCTAGTGAACTGTTCCCGTCCCATGTTAGCGGAACAGCAAACGGCAGGCGTCGGATTTTGAAAAGTGATCAGGGTTGGCATCGTTTACCCTGACTACTGTCAACGCGGTTGCATACGTGCACCGCCGTCAAGGCGGATCACTTCGCCGTTGATCATCTGATTGTCAATGATGTGCAGTACCAGCTTCGCGTATTCGTCGGGGCGGCCGAAACGTTTCGGAAACGGCGCTTGCTGGGCGAGACTTTCCTGGATTTCCTCCGGCATCCCCAATAACATCGGCGTGGCGATGAATCCCGGCGCAATGGTCACCACACGGATTCCTTTCCCAGATAGATCGCGCGCCGCCTGGATGGTCAACGCCACCAGACCCCCTTTGGAAGCGGTGTACGCAGCCTGCCCCACCTGTCCCTCGAATGCGGCGACCGACGCGGTGTTGACAATCACGCCGCGTTCCCCAACGTCATCGAGCGGTTCCTCCGCGTACAGATCCGCTGCGACCAGGCGCAGCACATTGAACGAACCGATCAGGTTCACGTCGATGACTTTTTTGAAATCCTCCAATGGCATCGGCCCGTCGCGGCCGACGATGCGCTTTGCCGGCGCGATTCCTGCGCAGTTGACCAGTACCCGGGCCGCACCATGGGCGTTTCTCGCTGCAGCGACTGCGGCCTGTGCACTCTCGCTGCTGGAGACATCGCATTCCACCGCCAGCCCACCGATTTCTTTTGCCACCTCGCCCAATGCTTCCTTGTTGACGTCCAAGATAGTGACCTTCGCGCCGGCCGCGGCCAGGGCGCGGGCGGTCTCCGCCCCCATCCCGGATGCGCCGCCGGTGACTATCGCCGCGTGTCCCGATACGTTCATTGTTATGTTCTCCTAGTTAACCAATCTGGGTTGTGATCGTTATTTGTCTGTTAGCGCGCACCGCGCGTTTCCCTTAACTCGCGGGGTGTTGCTTGTAGCGCATCACGCGAGCTTGCTAGCCCCATATAGAATCATCTGCGTACAGCGAAACAAAGCGATTGTTTTATCGGTTTTTTCGTGTCTCACCACCGCGTCCCACACCTGAGTGGTGCGGCCGCCGTGACGCAACACCGCATCGCAAGTGACCGTCCCCTCGGTGGCAGTGCCCAAAAAATTGGCCTTGAGCTCAATCGTCGTGAAGCTATGCGCCCCCTCCGGCAGGCTGGCCAATGCGCCGAAACCACAACACGTGTCGGCCAAAGCTATCACGCTCGCCGCGTGTAGGAAATTGTTAGGCGCAAGATGGGTGGTTTGTACGTCGATGTGCGCCTGGGCATGAGCTGGTTCGACCTGATCGAATTCAAGCCCCATGAGCTCTACCAACGTCCCCCTTGCTCGCTCGGTGATATCTTCGAGGCTATTTGTCAATATATTCTCCTGGAGCGTCGTAATGCGGTATCTGAAGGTAATGCATGCGGCCCTGTGTGGGCGTTTCGCGCACGATATAACAAATCCGTCAGCAACAACAATCGAGGCACCGGTGGAACACGAGGTCATGGAATATGACATTATGATCGTGGGCCCCGGTCCCGCCGGGCTGTCTGCGGCTATCCGTGTAATGGGGCCTCCCCTGAGCGCAGCGGGGAATCCGACCTTGTTGGTGGTCGTATCGTTTTTTCTTGATGTCATTCCGAGCCTAGCGAAGAGTCCGACCTATTGTAGGTCGTGCCGCGCATTATCCTGTCATTCCGAGTGCAACGAGGAATCTCACCGTGTTAAATGCTGGTGGTAATACTGACCGGGTGAGAGCTCTCCCGCTGCTGTTCCCCTGCTATGCGGGCACAAGGTGGGGACAAGCCGCGCTGCGCTTGTCGGGATGGCAACTAAAAGGGCCAGCCCTGAGCGAAGTCGAACGAGCCTGCCCGAGCGCAGCCCAAGGGTCTCCAGCACGATATGTCATCCTGAAGCGGACAGCGATGACTTTCGTCCTTAAACTTTATACTCTCCACTTTGTTCCAACGACATACAATACAAGGCACATTATGGCTGGTCCTCGATATCCCCGCTTCGACACCCTAACTCTTCACGCCGGACAACGGCCTGATCCTGCTACCGGTGCCCGCGCGGTGCCGATCTTTCAAACCACGTCGTATGTGTTCAAAGATGCCGATCAGGCGGCAGCGATTTTCAACGGTGAGCGTCCGGGACATGTCTATTCGCGCATCTCCAATCCGACCAACGCAGTGCTCGAAGAGCGCATCGCGGCGTTGGAAGGGGGAGTCGGCGCAATCGCCACCGCGAGCGGCCAAGCGGCGATGCATCTAGCGATCACCACCCTAATGAGTACCGGGTCACACATCGTGTCATCGCGGTCGTTGTACGGCGGCTCCCACAACTTGTTGTGCTACACCTTGCCCCGCTTCGGCATCGAAACCACCTTCGTCGATCCACGCGAGCCGGCGGCGTTTCGCGACGCATTGCGTCCCAACACCCGCTTGATCTTCGCAGAGACGCTGGGGAACCCGGGACTGGACGTGTTGGACATCCCGGCCGTCGCCGAGATTGCCCATGACGCCGGCGTGCCGCTGTTAATCGACTCGACGTTCACCACTCCATACCTGTGCAAACCCTTCGAACACGGCGCCGATTTATTGTTTCATTCAGCCACCAAGTTCTTGGGCGGGCATGGAATTGCCATTGGCGGTCTGTTGGTTGACAGTGGCCGCTTCGACTGGCTGGGGTCAGACAAGTTTCCGACGCTCACCGAACCGTATGCAGGTTTTCATAACCTGGTGTTTGCGGAAGAGTTCGGGCCGGCTGCCTTCATCGCTCGGGCGCGCAAAGAGGGCGTACGGGATTTCGGCGCCTGCATGAGTCCGACCACGGCGTTTCATATCCTGCAAGGTATCGAAACCTTACCGCTGCGTATGCAGCGTCACATCGACAACACCCGCAAGTTGGTCGCCCATTTGGACACGCATCCGGCGGTGGACTCAGTGATCTATCCGGAGCTTGCCGCTCATCCCGATCACGAATTATCCAAGCGCTTGTTACCCAAAGGCGTAGGCGCGGTGTTCAGCTTCATTATCAAAGGGGGTCGCGCCGCAGGACGCAAGTTCATCGAAGGCCTGCAGGTATTTTCTCATCTCGCCAACGTCGGCGATGCGAAGTCATTAGTCATTCACCCGGCGAGCACCACCCATCACCGCATGGACGCCGACGCGCTCCGCGCCGCCGGTATCTCGGAAGGCATGGTACGTTTGTCGGTCGGGCTGGAAGACCCGGACGACTTGATGGAAGACCTCGATCGGGGCCTGCATGCGTCACAAAAATAAGCCAACATGTGGTCGCGGTATTTACGCCGCGGCGAAAGTTTCTTTGCGATGTGGCTGCATAGAAATTGATCCCAATTTGTCCGGACCCGTTTCCAATATGCGGGACCAGAGCTGGATCGTCAGACACCGGGACACGGGTTTAGATGAAGCTCAAAGTTAACAACAAAACCGTTTATGTATACACCGGCGCTAAGGATTTGCTCCCTGAACAGGAGACCATTGTGTTCATTCATGGTGCCGGACTCGATCACACGGTGTGGCTGCTGCAGAGCCGGTATTTCGCCCATCACGGATGGAATGTCGTGGCGTTGGATCTGCCGGGACATGGCCACTCACACGGACCGGCGCTGTGCGCTATCGAGACCATGGCGGATTGGGTGGTGCAACTAATGGACGGCTTGGGTATCGAACAGGCCGCCGTGGTCGGGCACAGCATGGGATCGTTGGTGACCTTGGAAACCGGCGCGCGACACCCCCAACGGATGAGCCGGCTCGCGCTGCTGGGCACATCGATACCGCTGGCGGTCAGCGAACCGCTACTCAACGCCGCCAAAAACAACGATCACCGTGCCTTCGACATGATTACATTGTGGGGCCACGGCCGCGCGGCACAATTGGGAGGTCATCCAGTGCCGGGGATGTGGATGATTGGCAACACCGTGCGACTCCTGGAGCGCTCTCCGCCGGGGGTGTTGTACGCAGATCTAGCTGCCTGCAACCAATATCAAACGGGTCTCGTTAGCGCGCGACAACTTCACTGCCCGGTGTTGATGGTGTTGGCAAGCCACGATCGCATGACGCCGGTGGCCATCGCCGCGGATCTGATTCACAGTATCGGGGATCTGCACACCGTCATTTTGGACGATTGCGGTCACATGATGCTTGCCGAGCAGCCCGATCAGGTGCTCGATGCGCTCAAGACCTTTCTCCTGGATAGGCAGACTTAACCCGAATATTGCACCAAGGCGCGTATTTCACTCACTAAGCCCCGCGTTCCCATGGAGGAACCGGTGCGAATTTCTCACTGAGAAAGTCGACGAACGCCCTCACCTTGGTAGACAAATGCCGGCGGTGGGGGTACACCACTAGCAACGAAGATCTTTCGTGCGCGTAGTCGGTCAACAACGGCACCAGCCTACCGGTGGATAGATCGTGGCCAACCAGAAATGTCGCCAACCGCGCCACACCGATGCCCGCCAGCACCGCCTCATACAACGCCATGGCACTGTTGGCCTCGAAGTTTCCGGCGACATGCAGCACCTTAGTGCCGTTCGGGCCCGCGAACTCCCAGTCGTTAAAATGGACAAATGATGAGTGGGTCAAGCAGTTGTGGTCGAGCAGATCGTCCGGCGTTTGGGGTATGCCGTAGCGATCGACATAAGCAGGCGCTGCGCACACTAATCGGCGATTGGTAAACAATTTTTTTGCCACCAATGACTCGTCATCGATCATCTCGCTGAGCTGCAGCGCGACGTCGGCCCCGACATCGATCAAATCCACGGATCGTTCGCTGAGTCGGAGTTCAACCTTTAGCTCGGGATAACGTCCCATGAACTCAGGGAACAGAGGCAGCAGATGGGCACGCGCGAAAGCCGCAACAGCCACTACCCGTAGTACGCCTCGCACCTGTCCGCGTAGTTCGGATACCGCTTGCTCCGCTTGTTGGATCTCGTCCAATACCGCCACGCAGCGCTCGTAGAACGCGCGGCCTTCCTGGGTAAGACTCAATCGACGGGTGGTGCGGTGAAACAGGCGTGCCCCGAGTCGGTCCTCCAGACGGCTGATCTGCTTGCTGACCGCCGAGGGGGTGAGTTGCAATTCGCGCGCAGCGGCCGAGAACCCGCGGTGCTCGACCGCGTGCACAAAGGCGGTCATTTCCTCGAGTTTATTCATCGCAGTTATTTGTGAATATTAGTCAATAGTCTTGTTACATTACCACGGATTATAAATCGGGCGGCAATAAACTACACTTCGATTTAGTCGATGCCACCTGGCTCAAATCCGGTGGCCTCCAGGAAGAACCCTAATTAAAGGAGAACTTAAATGAAGACGATACACAACATGACAACCGGCGAGTTGAGCTCCGCAGACGTCGAACGCGCCATTCAGCGCGCACACAGGATGCGCAGCCAAGCGCTAGCCGATATGGGCATCGCGCTGCGGTCTTTCGTGAGCCACTGGACAAAGTGCGCGCTGCTGCACATTCGCGCCGCGGTCAGTGGCAATAGCGCAGAAAAATGCGCCTGATCACCAGGGCCAAGACCGGTGGCGGGCATGGCCACCGACACAACCCGAGTATGCGCCTATCCCGGCGCCGGCTTGGTGGCGATCACCTGGACATGGGCGAAAGCTCAGTTTTTTATTCGCCCCCTTGACCGGAGACGGCTTATGGGCGACCCCGTTTTTCAGCGCTCCGGCGCGGCGCCTGTCCCCGCCTTGTCCCCGCCACAGCAGGGGAACTACGCGCAGGGCAAGTCCCCCGGTATCATCCGGGATCCGTAGTGAAAATTGCCGGCTAAACGGAGGGGATAGTTAGGACTCGAGCGGCACCAGTAACACCGGCAGCCGACTCCGATGAACGACCTGGTGGGCGACTGATCCCAGGAACAACTCACTCACCCCGGTGCGGCCGTGGGTGCCCATGACGATCAATTCGGCTTTTACGTCGGCGGCTTGCGCAAGAATGGAGGCCGCGATACGCCCCTCGGCGACACGCGCATCGGCGATAACCCGGCAGTCGTCGGGCTCCATACCCAGTTCGTCTTTGCAGAACTGTTTGAGCCGATCCTCGATCTTATTTCGTACGCGTTGCATCCCCTCCTTACGTAGGGACTCCGGCATCCCTTCGGGAAGGACGCTGGAGACCAGTGACTGAGCCGACGGGCTGAGCGGCTCGATCACGTGCAGCAACACGATCGTCGCACTGTAGCGTTCGGCAAGACTGACCGCATAACGAAACACCGGCCGAGCATGCTCTTCCAAATCGGTGGCGTAGAGAATTTTCTGTATCTTAGGAAGCATCGTTGAATGTCTGTCCGTTTATTGAATGAGAACCAAATCCTTCCTTACGGGAGGATTATTTCAGTGAACGTTTCGGATTCATACATAGTATTATATTTACTGCGCTACCCAACCACCGTCAATGTTGATTGCCGCGCCACGCATCTGCGCGGCGTCCTCAGAGCACAGAAACACCGTTAATGCGGCGATTTGTGCGGGTGTCACGAACTCCTTCGAGGGTTGTTTTTCTGCCAACAATAGCTCCTTGGCCTGTTCGAGCGGAACTCTGTCGCGCTCCGCCCGAGCATCGACTTGCTTTTGCACCAGGGGCGTGAGCACCCAGCCCGGGCAAATGGCATTGCAGGTGACTCCGGTGGTGGCGGTCTCGAGTGCGACAACTTTGGTCAAACCCACCACACCATGCTTGGCCGCAACGTAGGCCACCTTGGTTGCCGAGGCAACCAGACCGTGCGCGGAGGCGATATTGACGATGCGCCCCCAGTTGCGTTTCTTCATCCCAGGCATCGCCGCACGGATGGTGTGAAAGTTCGAGGACAGATTAATCGCAATAATCGCGTCCCATTTTTCAACCGGAAACTCCTCGATTGCGGCGGTATGTTGAATACCTGCATTATTTACCAGGATATCCACACTGCCAAATGCGGTGCCGGTCTGGTCAACCATGGCATAAATCTCATCGGGCTTGGACATGTCGGCGCCGTTATAAAGCACGTCCACATTGTATGCTTCGGCCATGGCCACTCTCGTTTTTTCGATCGTCTGCTCATCACCGAATCCGTTTAGCATGATGCGTGCCCCTTGTTTCGCCAGGCCATGCGCGATCTCGAGACCAATACCACTGGTCGAGCCGGTTACAATTGCATTTTTTCCGTTCAATATCACGTTGCCACCCCTCCGCTAAGACTAGTGCACAAATTAATAAAGACATACCCCAAGACAGGCAACCCGATAGCCATCATTGCTCCTGTTGTGTCGGTCTGAGCACGATCTCATTGACATTGACATGCGCCGGTGCCTGCACAGCGTAGAGTATCGCGCTGGCGATGTCTTCGGCCTGCAGCGCCTCGATGCCTTTGATATGTTTCTGAAATGATGCCAGATCCGGATCGGTGATGGCGTCGGTCAACTCCGTTGCGACAATGCCCGGTTGAATACAAGTCACACGGATATTCTTTCTCGCACTCAACTCCAGTCGCAGGGCATCGCTAAACGCGTTGACAGCGAATTTCGTAGCACAGTACACGCTGCCGGAGGGGATGACCCGCTTACCGGCGATGGAAGAGATATTCACGATGTGGCCCGTTTCTTGAGCGAGCAGATGCGGTAGCGCGGCGGCGGTACAGAACAACACCCCCTTGATGTTGACATCGATCATGCGCTCCCATTCGTCGACGCGCAAGTTCTTCACAAAACTCAACGGCATAATACCGGCGTTATTGATCAGGATGTCAACACGTCCCCAGCGGTCGATCCCAGCTTGCAGCAATGCCTCGCAGTCGTCACGCACGGTGACGTCGCAACGCATCGCGAGGGCCTCGCCGCTGCGTGCGGCGATCTCGTCTTGTATGGCATGCAGGCGATCCTCGCGCCGCGCGCCCATCACCACCTTTGCTCCGGCGGTTGCCAATACGCTCGCCGTCGCCGCACCGATCCCACTGCTGGCGCCGGTAATTACCACGACTCGCCCGCTCAGCATGGGGCTACCTCTGTGAGGTGGTCAACGCTTGGTCCAGATCCCACAACACATCCTCCAGGGTTTCGAGTCCGACCGAGATGCGAATCATGTCGGGTGTCACACCGGCGGTTCGTTGTTCTTCTTCTGACAACTGGCGGTGGGTCGTCGAAGCGGGATGAATCACCAGGGTCTTGGCGTCGCCGACGTTGGCCAAATGACTCAGGAACTGCACCGATTCGATGAACTTGGCGCCCGCCTGTTGGCCGCCCTTGACACCAAAGGTGAGAATTGACCCGGGTCCTTTGGGGAGATATTTCTTGGCCAACGCATGGTACTCGTTGTCCGGCAACCCGGCGTACTTGACCCAGCTCACCGCCGGGTGGGCGGCGAGAAACTGCGCCACCGCCAGGGCGTTGGCGCAGTGACGATCCATGCGCACGTGTAATGTCTCTAGGCCCTGCAAGAACAAAAACGCATTGAACGGGCTGAGGGCGGGGCCCAGGGTGCGCAGGGTCTCGCAGCGCGCCTTCATGGTGAAACCAAAGTCCCCGAAGGTCTCGTAGAAGCGCACGCCATGATAACCCCTCGATGGCTCCACCATCCCCGGGAACTTGCCGTTGTCCCACGGAAACTTGCCCGATTCCACCAACACCCCGCCGATGGAGGTGCCGTGGCCGCAGATGAATTTGGTCGCCGAGTGCACGACGATATCGGCCCCATGGGCGAACGGCCGGCATAGATAAGGCGTGGCAAAGGTGTTATCGATCACCAACGGCACACCGGCATCCTTGGCCACCGCAGCCACCGCCTCGATATCCAGGACATTGTTGAGCGGATTGCCGATGGTTTCCGCAAACACCGCCTTGGTGTTGGCGGTGATGGCCCTGGCGAAGTTCTCGGGTTCGTCCGGATCTACAAAGTGTGTCTCGATGCCGAGCTTGCGGAAGTTGACATCAAACTGCGAATAAGTGCCACCGTATAGCGTGCTGGCCGACACGATCTCATCGCCCTGCTCAAGAATCGTCAACAGCGCGGTCATCTGCGCGGCCATTCCGGAACTCACCGCAACCGCGGCGCGGCCACCCTCCAACGCCGCCATACGCTCTTCGAACACGGCGTTGGTCGGATTCATCAACCGCGTGTAGATGTTACCGAAGGTCTGCAGGTTGAACAGACTCGCGGCGTGATTGGTGTCGTCGAATACGTATGCGGCGGTTTGATAAATCGGCGTGGCGCGCGAGCCGGTGGCTGGATCCGGTAGCTGTCCGGCGTGCAGGCAAAGGGTCTCAATACCGAATTCTCGATCCGCCACGTAACTGTCTCAGGTCACTAATACGGCACCCACAGCGGGCGTTTGGATGAGATCAACCTGGTGTTGACACCGACCAAACTCAGCCCACCGAACAAGCGCGCGTATTCGATCTTCATGCAACGATCCATCACCACTTCCAGCCCTGCCTCGCGGGCCTTGCGTGCCGCCTCCTCGTGAACGATGCCAAGCTGCATCCATACCACCTTGGCGCCGATCTTGATCGCCGCATCGACGTGTGGCGGGACGTCCTCAGCCCTTTGAAACAGATCCACCACGTCCACCGGCTCCGGGATGTCCTCCAACCGCGCATAGCATTGCTCGCCCAGGATCTGCGAATAGGTGGGCGTTACCGGGATCACGCGAAAACCGTGATCCTGCAGGTACTTGGCGGCGAAGAAACTCGGGCGGTACCAGTTGGCAGATAATCCGACTATCGCCACCGTCCGATTTTCTTTCAGGATCCTGCGCATCGTTTGTATATCGGTCATTGGTGAACTCACGCGACTCGGCACCACAGCGTAAACAAAACCCCGGCAAGCGGCAACTTTATAGTGGTTTACAATCGTGAACCCAGACCGTAGATTATCGCCCTGTTAACTTTCTCGAACAAAGGTTTCCCCTTTCCTCGCACCGAGGTCCACTAATGCATGCAAGAATCTGAGTCCACAACGCGACATCTATGGTGAATCGACAATGAGCAAGAAACCGACTGTATTGGTCACACGAAAACTGCCGCTCGCGGTGGAGGAGCGTCTGGCACGGGACTATCAACCGCATTTCAACGCCCATGACCGGTTGTATAGCACCGAGGAACTGGTAACGCTCGCCAAAGGTGCGCAGGCCGTTTTGGCCACACACACCGAACACCTGTCCGCGGAGGTAATGGCGCAGCTGTCCGGCACCATTAAGGTCATCGCCAATTTTTCGGTCGGCGTCGATCACTGCGATCTTGCCGCGGCCACGACGCATGGCATTATTGTGACCAATACACCGGATGTGCTCGCCGACGCCACCGCGGAACTCACCATGCTGTTGATACTCGGCGCCGCGCGGCGCGCCAGTGAGGGCGAACGGCTGATCCGGGCCCGCAAGTGGGACACGTGGAGCCCGACGTTCATGTTGGGAACGCAAGTCACCGGCAAACGGCTGGGCATTATCGGGCTGGGCCGGATCGGGCAGGTGACCGCCAAACGCGCGCGCGGTTTTGATATGGAGATCCATTATCACAATCGCTCGCGGCTGGAGGCCGCAAGCGAAGCAGGTGCGATCTATCACCACTCGCTGGATTCACTACTCCCGCAGTCGGAGATTCTCGCGTTACACTGCCCCAACACGCCGGATACCCAGAATCTATTTAACGCCGAGCGTATTGCGCAGTTACCGGATGGCGCTATTGTGGTGAACTCCGCGCGCGGCAATATTGTTGATGAAGACGCACTGATCGCGGCGTTGCACTCGGGAAAGATCCGGGCCGCAGGCTTGGATGTATATAAGGACGAACCTTATATCCGCCCCGAATTCGCGGAACTCGACAACACCTTCCTGCTTCCTCATCTTGGCAGCGCCACCCACGAGACTCGGGACGCGATGGGCTTTCGGGCGCTGGATAATCTGGACGCCGTGTTCGCCGGCCACGAACCCAAAGACCGGGTCGCCTAGCCAACGGTGCCGGAACCCAGTATTACATATTGATCAAGGGGCGCTTGCTTGCAATCTGCTCGTTTTACGCCAGGTTACTCACTGTCGCGCAGCGAACTGGCGTATTCAATCTAGTGTCACACGATAGTGCGGTGAACTGAGATGCGGTGAGCGAGGAGTCAACCCAATGTACTCGAACGTGGTCCCCCTTGAGGATATGATAGCGATCATTCACGAAGGCGACACGCTCGCGACCAACGGGTACGGGGGTAAAGGAACACCCGAGAAGCTATTCGCGGGTATTGAATTGAGTTTCCTGGAATCCGGATCACCGAACAGTCTGACCTTGGTCTACGCCGGCGGACAAGGCGACGGTCGCGACAAGGGACTCAATCGGCTTGCCCACGAGGGTCTGCTCAAGCGTGTCATCGGCGGCCACTATGGACTGATGCCAAAGGTGGAGCGGTTGGCGGTCGACAACACGGCAGCGCAACCACGAGGTTTATTACATCACCGAACGTTGTGTCTTTCGGCTCGGTGTGGACGGCTTGGTGTTGACACAGATCGCGCCGGTGAGTGATCACGATGTGTTGGCGCTGTTGCCCTTTGAGCCCGTCATCAAAGGCCCACAGGTGATGGATCGCGCCATCTTCCAACCACAATCGATGGAACTTCGGGATCGGTTATTGGATATGCATATCCAAGACCGGATCAGTTACGACCCGGCAAAAAATATGCTGTTTCTCAATTACGCCGGACTGCATGTACGCACACAGGCCGACCCGGATGAGATCAAGCAGGCCGTCGAGCACGTGCTGAAGCCACTGGGTAAACGCGTGTACGCGGTGGTGAACTACGAGCGATTCGTCGCCGACGACGCCATCGCCGACGCATACATGGATCTCGTCAAGTACGTGGAAGAAAACTATTACCTCAAGGTGTCACGTTACACGACTAGCGGGTTCCTGCGCGTCAAACTCTGGAAGGAGTTGGGAAAACGTGCCGTCACCTACCAAGTGTTTGCGTCCGACCAGGAGGCGCAGATCAATGTGAGGCGATAAAGCGCGCGCGGCAGACCCCGCACTATACAATCACGCCGTTCGATTGCGGACATTCGTCAAGCGATCCCAGTTCATCTCCACCAGCACCGCACCACATATGACCAGTATCGCCAACCATTGCATCAAGGTGACGGACTGACCGAGAAACATCAGCGTCAGGCCCACGGCAATCACCGGCTTCAAAAAAAACAGATAACTGCCGCGGGTGATGTCCGGAACGGCAGCCAGCCCACCGATCCATAGGAACTGGGTGATGGTGGTATTCCAAATGGCAATGGTGATGAGCGCCCCGACCTGCTGTGCCGGGCGTTCAAACAAGGTCGCCGGATTTACCCACACGTCCCAGCTGACACCAACGACCAACCACAATCCCACCGAACCCAGCGCCAAGGTGATGGCAGTGATCCGTAACGCGCCGTATTCGGCAATCAACGGGCGTACCCACACTGTGAATGTCGCAACGGTGGCGGCGCAACCCACGGCCAGCAAGACACCGAACAGGCTGTTTGCATCACCCGCCAGTCTTGCCAGATAGCCCTCGGTGAGCAATAACGCCGCACCGATGACCGCGGCAATACCGGTCAACCAACGGCCGCCCGATATCGGCTGCCGGTTGATCCACAGATTCGCCAATGCAACGAAGATCGGAATCGTCGTGACAGTGGTGGCAACTTGAGGGACGGTGGCGAAATCCAGCGACCAGTGAAACAGGAGATAACCGGTGGTAATGCCCAACACTGACAACCCGACCAGGCGCAGGCCATGGGTCCTGAGTGGTGCCAGCAGGTCGCGGCTGTCGGCAAACAACAACGACAACACGATCAATCCGACACTGCCCAGCGTGAACCGCCATACCGACAGCTCCGGCCCCGCCACCCGCGACAACACCGCGACGAACTCGCTCGAGGCATGGCCGCAAACGCCGAGGAACACGGCGAGGTAAGCCAGCCACACATGCCGCCGCCACAGTGACGTCACCGGCGCCCCGCGAAATCCACGAGGGTATCGATCAGCCACCGGGGACATTCGGCGGGCAACATATGTCCCCCGTCAGGCTGGTCTTTGCGCTCGACGTTGGGGATACGGGACGCCAACGCCGCGACATCGTCTAAGTCCAGGAATACGTGGTCCTGAAGACCGGTCAGCACCAGCGTCGGGACCGTCAAGCGCTCGTAGGGGAGCTCCCAGTCGGCGTCGGCCGCATGTTTCAACAAATGATAGATACCGCTGGCACGATCGATCGGATGATAACGATCTTGAACCAAGAACTTGGAGCGGTTTTCGGCTTGCCAACGCTCGTTGAACAACAGCGGACAAAACAGATCGCGGAACAGCTCCAGACCGCCAAACTCCGCGCAACGCACTAGTGCATCATTGATCCAACGCAGCCGCGGCCCGTTGCGCCGCAAGGTATTGATGAGTACTAAACCGTCCACCTCGGCACCGCGAATCATTGCATGGGCGGCGAACAGACCGCCAATCGACAGTCCCACTAAGATCGGTTTGGCCGGATTTACGTCTTTCAACAGCCGCATCGCGTCGCCGATGATGTGGTCACAATCCAAAGACTGGGGATCACTGAACGCACTGTTGGCCTGGCCGCGCAGGTTATAGGTCAACGTGCCGTACCCCTGCTGGTTCAGAGCAGGAACCACGTCCGTATTCCACGTGCCGACATCCCCGGTCAGTGCATTGAAAAACACAAACGTGTTGCGCGCCTCCTGCGCCGGTGGCTGGTATTCATAGTAGAGGGTATCGTGCGCGCCGAGCTTGAGAACACTCATGGCCCTTGAATGCGCACCATCGCGAGTACGCGTTTTACAGCACCCTTATGCTCCATATCAGTCGAGACCAAGCAACGGCGGTAACTCGTCCAGTGTACGCAACTCCGCGTCCGGCTGCGCCGTGAGCCGTTCGCGCCGCTGGCCGAAGCGGTTGATCCACGCCACCCGCATGCCGAACGTCGCCGCGGCCACCGCATCCCAGGCATTGGACGATTGGAAGCTGATCTGCGCCGCGCTGACACCGAGCCGGTCCACCGCCAGTTGGTAGACCCTGGGATCGGGTTTGTAGATGCCGACGTCTTCGACCGACAACACCGCATCGAGCAGCTCCGCGATCCCAGCGCTGGTCACCGCGGCCTCCAGCATCATCGGGGAGCCATTAGAGAGAATCGCAGTGCGCGTGCCGTGTCGCTTGAGCCGCTGCAACACCGACATCACCTCCGGATAGGTTTTGAGATTGAGATAGGCCTGCATCAGATCTTCGCGCAGCGCCGCATCATCCACATCATGGGCGTCCAGCGCGTAGTCCAGGGCATCACCGGTCACCTGCCAGAAATCCACATGCTGTCCCAGCAAGCTGCGCAGCCAGGTGTATTCGAGTTGCTTAGTTCGCCACAGTGCAGACACCGCATCGGCATTGTTGCCCAACCGTTGTTTGTGTTGGCCCACCGCGGAATGCACATCAAATAAAGTGCCATAGGCGTCGAATACACACGCCTGGATGTTGGAAAACCGATCGTTCGCCATCGAAATTTCCTCTAGGTTATAGATACAAACAGTTAAAACCGTAAGCCGACACGGGGCGATGCTTCGTCCAGTGTTAAGGCGCCTCGTCGCCGTATTCCGGCGGGATTGAATAAGTCGCGGTCACGTGGGCTACCATATCCTGATCGTCTTCGAGAAACAGTGCGACCTCGCCGACCGCCAGCCGCTTGCCCAATTTCAACAACTTGGCCTCCGCGATGATATCTGCCGGCAACGGGCGCCTGAGAAAGTTGATGTTCAAGTTAGTGGTGACCGCGAGTTCGACCGGACCGATCTTACTCAGTACCGTGGCGTACAACGCGAGATCGGCAAGCGCCATCATCACCGGCCCGGAGATGGTGCCGCCGGGGCGAATAAAATCATCACGAAACGGCAGCCGCAATCGCGCGTTACCCGCACCGATGTCCTCCACAATCACCCCCAGCTGCCCGACAAACGGCACTCGGTCGCGGGTGATATTTTCAAATTCTTCTGCACTTATGCGCGACATGAGTCGCTATCGTTTGACGTCGTTGGCGTGGCCACGCAGTATAAACCCTGTCCCCCCTTGGATTACAACTTCGTGCTATGAAACAGGCAGAGTGGTTCTTCGATTTCATCTCGCCGTACTCCTATCTCCAATGTGAACGCTGGGATCGACTGCCGGTGGGTCTGCAGGTTCAGTGCCGACCGGTGCTGCTCGCGGGCTTACTGGATCACTGGGGTCAGAAAGGTCCAGCCGAGATAACACCCAAAAGAATCTTCATTTATCGTCAATTGCAGTGGTGGGCCGAAAAACAAGGCATCCCCTTGCGTTTCCCCAGTGGCCATCCCTTCAATCCGCTGCCGCTGCTGCGACTCGCCATCGCGCTCGACAGCGACATCGCTGCGATCCGCGAGATGTTTCGTTTCGTGTGGCGCGATGGACACCTGCCCTCAGACCAACAGGATTTGTCGCGCCTACTGGACCACCTGGGGGTGACCGACGCGGAGACAAAACTGCAATCGCCCAGCGTCAAACAGCAACTGCGCGATAACGGCAAACGGGCGATCGAGCTCGGCGTGTTCGGGGTACCCACCTTCGTCGTCGACGGTGAATTATTCTGGGGCGCAGACGCTTGCAATTTTTTCCTCGACTATTTGCGCAATCCCGATCTTTTTAACGACGCCGAGATGAAACGTATCAGTGATCTTCCGATCGCCGCGGCAAGAAAGTCCTAATCCGACACAGTAAAGAACACAAAAAACGGATCGGTGACGAATATTTTTACAACGAATCACGGTCAAAATTCTTTAATAACGGTCACCGAGCCCTGTTTGCTTTGCCACCAATCCTTTATACAAACGCTCACGCTATCTCCAACCACGTGGTCATGCCCCCCGCCTGATGCTCGAGCATGTGACAGTGTAGCAACCACTTGCCGGGGTTGTCGGCGACAAAGGCGATGCTCACGGATTCCCCGGGTTGCAGAAGTTCAGTATCACGCCATATGTCATCATCCACGGTACCACCTTCGCGCTCGATCACCTTGAAATGATGACCATGCAAGTGCATGGCGTGGGGCCAACGGTTCTGGTTGCGCATATCGATAACCACCGTCTGACCGCGACGGGCGGAAACCAACGGCGTATCGGTCATGCCCACGTTCTCGTTGAACGCCCAAACTGCGCCGTGTTTGATCAGTTCCTGAATCGAGCGCCGCTCGCCTTTCAGCATCGCGCTTTGCATCCCGCCCATTGCGCCGCCTTCCATGAGCAGTCCGGTCCGTATCGGGTTAACAAGATCCAGCGCCGTGGACAACGGGTTGGCGGGTAACCCTGACATGGGCGGTGCAACCGGCCTGGCGTTTGCGTCACTGGGTTTCTCATACACGAACTGTGCCACTTGGATCACTTCACGGCGGGTCATCATATCAATGGAAGCGGATTCGCCGCGATCACCGGCCATATCGATAATCAGATCGGCCCTTTGTGCCGGCGCGATGGTCAAGAACTTACCGAGCGGCCGGGGCGTCACCGGCTGGCCATCGAAGGCGATCACATGCGGCTGGAGCTTGCCAAAACTGAGCGTGAAGACCCTGGCATTAGCGGTGTTCACCACCCGCAACCGCACGCGCTGTCCAGCCTCGACGGCAAACTTCTCAAGCGGCTTGCCGTTGACGGTCAGCCATTGGCCCAAGCGCCCGGCGTGGGACCAGTCGTGTAACGACTCGAGACTAGCTTCGTGAATCTGCGCATCCTGACCCAGTCGCCAGTCGTCAATGACCAATACATAATCGCGATCCACGGAGACCGGCTCGGCCTCGTCAACAATCAGCACCCCATAGAGTCCACGCGCCACCTGTTCCCACGAACGGGTGTGCGCGTGATACCAGAAAGTACCCGCGTCCGGCACTTGAAACGCATAATCGAAAGACTGACCGGGCGCAACCGCATCTTGGGTTAACCCGGACACACCGTCCATCGCATTATCGATACGGATGCCGTGCCAGTGTATGGTCGTCGCCACCGGCAGGCGGTTTGTCAACCGGGCACGGACCCAGTCGTTTTGTGTCACGCGGATCATCGGACCCGGCACTTGGCCGTTATAACCCCAGATACGCGTGCGCGGTCCGCCATCATCCACGAGCTGGGCGGTGTCTTCCCGTGCGCTAAGGTCGAGCATAGATTCGCGGCCGGCGGGGACAGCGGCAATGACCGGTGCGACCCACGGCAATACGCCAAGGAGTGAAGTGTGTTTTAAAAAATCGCGACGATCCATCGGTGCATGGAAAGACAACGTTGCAGATCAGTCAAATCGAATATTGTTATGAATCTATCATCTCGTATCTATAGATATACCAAGTCTCTCATAATGGCAGCGATAGAACGACATCTACAGTTCGCCGCTACCGGGATTGGTGACCCCGGTCCCGCGTAGCAAGGCAGCGGTCGCCACATCCCCGCTCGTCAGCGCCGCCGCGAGTGCCGTCGTCCCATCGCGCGCGCGGTAATGGACGTTTGCACCCGCTTTCAACAGCAGGCCCACGGCATCGCTAAGACCGCGTTCGGCGGCCAGTATCAGGGCCGTTTCCAGGTTGCCGTCCACCGCCTGGCCGTTGGCATCAGCGCCGTGGCCAAGCAGCGCGCGCAGGATTTCCGGGTGATTTCCGCGCACCGCGAGCATGAGTGGTGTTTCGCCAAGGCGCGCCTTAGCGTTCGGGTCGGCACCGGCGGCGATAAGGCGCTCGACCACCGCCGCTTGACCGAAAAATACGGCCGCGCCGAGCGGCGTATTACCGTCGCGGGCGCGCTTATCGATTAGCGCCTTGGCCTCCAGGAGCTGCACAACGATCTCGACCCGACCGGTCATCGCCGCCCGATGCAACGCGCTGCGGCCGTCATCGGACGTCGCGTTGGCATCAGCGTCATTCACTAACAGCGTCGCGGTAATGTGCGCATGCCCGCGCACCGATGCCCCCATCAACGCTGTTGCGCCATCCGAAGTGGGCTGGTTGACGTCGGCGCCCCGAGCGATCAACTCGATGACCGCCTCGAGTCCCCCCGCCTGCCGTGCCGCCAAGATGAGTGGCGTACGGCCGTCCTTCGCGGAGGCGATATTCGGATTCGCGCCCCGCTCGAGCAGCCGGATGAGGCTGCGTATGCTGCCGCGCTGTACGGCCACGTGCAGTGCCGTATGCCCGTAGCGCTTCTCGTAGGCGTTGGGATGGGCGCCATGCCTAAGCAGAAGATCGACGAGCCCGACTCGATCTGCATCGGCGGCATACAGTAGAGCGGTAAGCCCGCCCACGGTGCGGGTATTCACATCAGCGCCGTGTGCCAGCAGCCGCTCGATCACCCGGACGTGTCCGGCGCGGGCCGCAAGGATCAATGCCGTGTATTTCTCGTCCGAGGTGTCACGAGTTTCGATATCGGCGCCCTCGGCGAGAGCGTATTCGACAAGGTCAGGGCGGCCGGTGGAAGCGGCCCATAGCAGAGCCTGATTCGCGACCGGCGGTGATCCTTGCGACGCCCCAAAGGTATGCAGCGGCGTCAACACAATAATAAGGACTGAGATACATGTACGCATGCCGAGTCATAGGCCCGTGATGGTTCTACAAATCAATGACAACGAGATGCTAACACAGGGGTGTGGGCGGCTGAAGACATTGCGTCTTGGAAGTCCCGACACATCGTAACAATGCTTACACATTTGCGATACTTCGCACTCAACGCATCACGCCTCGGTGGTGTCTTGCTTTTTTATCGTCGGTTCAAACCGGCCGCACCCTCGATCACGATGTCTTCCTACATTCGTCACCGAACTGTCCATTCCATTTGCACTATGATTGATGACAACACGGGAACGGAAAAATCAAAATGGAAACATCGCGAATCGAACGAACGGAAGACGTCGGCGCCGCAGTCTTAGCGCCTGCCGAGACGCCTTTTGAATTCAACGGTAACGCGAGCGCGTATTTCCGAATCTGGATCTTCAATGTCCCGCTGACCTTGCTCACCCTGAGAATCTACTCAGCCTGGCCAAGGTGCTAACCAAGCGTTTTCGTACGCTAATACGCAACCGGAAGGCTCTGCCTTCGAGTAGCTAGCGCGGACGGAACAAATCCTCAAAGTACGGTTGATCGCGGCCGCGGCCTTGGCAGGCAATTTTGTCACCACCTATTTGTATCCGTCCCGCGAGCTGGCTTTGTGGGCGCTTTTTCTTGCGGGATTGCCTTGGCTGATGCGGCGATCGCTGAGTTTTAAGACCGCGCAATACTGGCTAACGCAACATTGGGCTCAAATTCGTGGGAAGTCAGCGCCACGCGGTCGGCGTATATCTCTATGAACGCCGATCTTCTCGTTTTTGACACTCGGCCTGCTCCATCCCTTTAACGTGTACCAATGGTGGCGTTCGAAGCCCACTGCAGCCATTTCGGCGCCAAATTGTTCGCGCTGCAGGTCTCGATAAGGGAATTCTACGTCTTACATACAATTAAGGATGGAAATCCCAGACTCCGACCCTTAATTTTTCATCACTCCAGCGCAACCCTCGTCCCCGCTTTGTCCTCGCACAGCAGGGGAACCGGCCGCCCGATCCCTTCGCCCGCTTGCAGAACCCTTGTTGCGTTATGCCGCCTAGGACCGGCCCTGGGATGTGTCAATGTAACACTTGACCCGTATCGCGTGGCTGACAAATAGGATCATTGCCAATAAGCTTGGGCAATGGACTCACGAAATCCCGTGTACACGAAAATCGTCTTGTTCGTTGCGGCAATCGCCGTCATCTTCGCCCTCACAATTTATTCCTTTCAGGAAGTTGTCAACAACGACTTTCAACGGATAGATACGCAAATCTTTGTGCTGGACAATCCCCACATCCGCTCATTCAGCGGGGAGAATATCCGCTGGATGATTACCGAGATCGAGCTGGATCACTGGCATCCATTGACGTGGTTTTCATACGCAATGGATTACCGTCTTTACGGTGGCCTGGATCCTAGCGGATTCCATCTCACCAATACGCTGCTGCACAGTATCAACGCGGTGTGGTTGTTTTTGTTTGTGATCGTACTTCTGGGTGTGTCACGTTCCACCACTGCCACCACGCCAACAAGACCCCCGCCGCTCGTCCCCTGGCGGATTGATAACGACATACTCTTCGCTGCCACCACAGCGGCGGTACTGTTTGGCATTCACGTTCAGCATGTCGAGTCCGTCGCCTGGGTGGCTGAACGCAAAGATGTTTTGAGTTTGTTTTTCCTGCTACCGACGTTGATCGCGTATCTGTATTACGCAGGGAACGCGGCCGCCGGTGTACACAAACCCCTCTTGTATTCATTTTCACTATGCGGTTTCTTGCTGGCGCTTGCTTCGAAAGTCATGATGATGACGATTCCGGTCGTGCTCATTCTTTTGGATGTCTATCCGTTGCGGCGACTTCGATGGAACAAAAGTAGTGTGTATAAGGTCGTGTTCATAGAAAAATTGCCGTTTTTTGCCCTGAGTATTCTGGCAAGCATCCTGACCGTAGCTGGCGTGTCGCATTCCGTTGTGGAATTGGACCAATTGGGAATCCACGCCCGTGTCCTCAACAGTTTTAACAACATTGTCTTGTACCTCTCTAAAACTCTGTTACCAACGGGATTCTCGTTTTGTTATTCCTTCCCGGACTACGACACGGCGCTGGATTACGTAAAGGCTGGCGCCTCAATTGCTGCGGTCTTGTTGATCACCCTGTTGTGCGTTGACCAGTGGCGACGGGACCGCCGTTACTGGCTGGTCGCTTGGCTGATCTATCTAGTTACTTTGTCACCAGTTGTTGGGATGGTTCAATCGGGCGCGCAAGCCGCGGCCGACCGTTATACCTATCTGAGCACGATTCCCATCTACGTGCTGTCCGGCACTGGAATTGCCTGGATGTTTTGTTCCCGCCATAAACTGCTCAAGTCTGGCGGCTTGTTTTTGTTTCTAGGAATCGTCGTCGCATTGGTTACCCTCACTCGGCAACAAACGCTATATTGGAAAGATTCCCTGACGTTATGGCGTCACGCCGCACTGTATTCTCCAAACCAACCTATTGCCCATTATAATTTGGGCATCGACTACCTCCACGCAAGACAATACGGTCAAGCGCTGAAAGCTTTTTCACGGGCCAGGGACCTGTCTTTCGGTGGTGATGCGTATTACGGTATGGGGTTGGCCTACACTTACCTGGGCAAATTCGAACAGGCGTTGCAACAATACAACTACATCATTGACAACGGAATGGAAACCATCGATGGGCGGGATGACGTTTACGCCGGTATGGCGCTCGTTTTTTATGAGCAAGAACGCTACATAGATGCGGACAAGATGCTTCAAAAAGCCGCGGAAATCAATCCGGAAAATCGGCTTCTTGGCAGGCTGAAAACTCTATTGAAGAATACTAAAACTCGGGACGAAGTCTTGCGTTGAAACATCAATCATTACGCCTTCTGGTCTCGTGAGTGATGGATTTCATGAGGTCTGGGCCCAGCTGTTGGGGATCATGCCAAAAAAGTCTCTTCCACCCTGACGTCAGCGGTCAGCCGCGCGTTTTTTGCGTCGGCTGGAACGCTTTGTTAGAGGTTGCTTGTGAGCCACAGTATATGCATCAAGTAGACGACGGATCATCTTTTGATATTGTGTTTGATGTTTCTTTGCTTCTTCTTTAAAAAATTCGATACTTTCCTTACTAAGCGAAATAGTAACTTTCACAGACTCTTCCTTAAAAGCAAGTTCTTCAGGAAGTGGCAAAAAGTCTGGAACGACCTTAACCGGGCCAACCGGTTCATCAATGTATTTGCTTTTCGAGCTCATAAATTCGTTTACCCCTACGCCAGTAGCCTGCCCCGAATATTCGGATTACACCACCGCAATACGTAAATCTTACTGTCAGGATGCCGTCTCCAACTTTTCCAAAACAGTAATATCTTTCTTCGCCACGACTGTGAGACAAGTCTTCTGCAATGACGCGTTGGGATCCAAAAACGCGTACTGGGCGTCGGCGAAGGATATACCGTGTTTAGATACGTTGATTAGATCCTTATCAGGATCCCATTCAAAGCTTTCCTTGCTCATGACATGAGTCTAGCAAATTTCAGATCAGAATACCATATATATATATGGTTATTTATATGGCTTATGTCATTTTTTAATGATGTAACCTCTCCGCGGTAGGGATGCCGGTTACCCGGCACCCCCCGCACAGTCCCCGGCGTGCAGTTTT
>CALZGZ010000123.1 GCA_945787105.1 uncultured Gammaproteobacteria bacterium | reverse complement strand
TCGGACGCCTGCACTTGCGCTTCACTCAACCCATAGCTGGCTATGGGTTTCGCTCCAGCGCATCGTCCAGTCGCCCGATCTCTTCGCCAGCTTCCGCGATCCTTGGTGCAATATCCGGGCTAGGTGCAATATACGTATAGGTTCCAGCTTGCGCGCAAAACATAATACGGCGGTGTTGTCGAGCACCCGGCAATGTCTCAGGGCTTACGCGTGGTTTGAATTACTGCATTCCCATCACGGCAATCCAAATCCATGAGTATGCCGCGATCGTCGACCTCTACCAGATCCAGGATATCGGCGTGTTGTTCCAATAGATCGCGAGCACCTTGATCAGTTTGCAGGTGGGTGAGCCGGCTAAAAAACCGCTCGCTGAATCCGACCGGGTGACCGCGCCGGCCGTGATAGACCGGTGCGACGATAGCTGCGCCGTTACACAGCCGGTTTACGACGAGTTCAATAGTCGCCGCTTGAATCAGGGGCATATCGGCTAATCCAATGACCCAGCCCTTGGCCTGGGGCGCCGCCGCGACGCCGCAAGCAAGACTGGTGCCCAGGCCCTCGCCGGCGCGATCATTGACCACAATGGACAGGCCTTGCGCGGCGAGCAATGGCGGAAGCACGTCGTCGTCGGGCTTGACGACGGCCAGGGAGTCCGCGATGACAGCGACTAAGCGCCGCGCGGCCGCGGCACCCACCGCCATGCCGGTGTCCAGTGGGTACAGGAGTTTGTTCCCGCCAAACCGAGAGCTCGCACCGGCGGCCAACAGAATCCCAACGATACCGCTACTCATGCAGCGTCTGCGGCAGGCGTGCGGCGAATTCTCATCCCGTTGCGGATTGCGGTGACCTCGGCCATGATGGCCACCGCAATCTCGGCGGGGGTCCGGCTGCCGATGGCAAGCCCTACGGGGCCATGCAGACGCTGCAGTTGTGGCTCAGTGACCCCTAGATCACGCAGTCGCTGGCGGCGTTTTTCATTGGAACGCGCAGATCCCAGAGCGCCGACATATGCAGACGGCGTCTCCAGCGCTGCCAACAATGCCATGTCATCCAGCTTCGGATCGTGGGTCAAGGTCACGACGACGCTGCGCTCATGGGTGACATAGTTTCGCACTGCGTCGTCGGGCATCATTGTGGTAATTCGGACCCCTTCGAGCTGCCAGGACTCCACATACTCTTTCCGCGGATCGCATACCGTCACGCGATAATCAAGGGTCAGCGCAATTTGCGCAACGAAACGGGACAGATGTCCGGCACCGATCACGAGCAACTGCCAGGTGGGGCCAAAGACCTTTTGAACAGTTTCTTGCTTATAAACGAAAGTGTCGTGCGCGGTGGCCGGAAACAGATCGACTTGACCCGTGTGTAGACAAACACGCCGGGCCACCAACTCGCCGTGGCTGAGTGCCGCGAGTAACGGCTCGAGCGACTCCGGTGTTTCGATACGCTCCACCAGAACTTCCAGGCGCCCCCCGCAGGGCAGGCCCAGGCGGCCTGCCTGATCACCGCTGACTCCATAATCGATGATACCTATGGGTTCGGCGATCTGTTGATCGCGGAAACGTGCGATTAGATCCTCCTCCACGCAACCACCCGACACCGAGCCCATATGCAGGCCGTCCCCGCGCACGACCATCAGCGAACCGACTGGCCGCGGGGATGATCCCCAGGTCTTGGCGACCGTGGCAAGGGCGATGCGATGGCCTTGGTTCAACCAGTCCCAGGCTGTCTGTAGCACATCACGGTCGGGACTGAATAAACTCATGTCGAAAGACGCAGCGGAAGCTCGTAGAAACGCCGGCCGGTGGCGGCATGCAGCGCATTGGCCACCGCCGGTGCGATGACCGGTGTCGCAGGTTCTCCCACCCCGGTGGGTGCTGCGGTCGATTTGACAATGTGAACCTCCACCTCCGGCATCTGATTCAGGCGCAACACCGTATAGTCGTGGAAATTGGACTGCTCTACCCGGCCTTGGTTGAGCGTGATCTTGCTCGATAGGGCTGCCGACAGGCCAAAACCCATTCCCCCCTCCATCTGCGCGCGGATGACGTCCGGATTCACCGCGATGCCGCAATCGACCGCGATCACCACGCGGTCCACGGAAAACGTACCGTCGCCGGCAACGGTGACCTCCGCCACCTGGGCGACATAGGAACTGAACGATTCATGAACGGCAATGCCACGTCCGCGATTGTTTGGCAGCGCTTGCCCCCACCGCGCCTTGCGTGCCACCAACTCCAACACCCCGAGATGGCGCGGGTGCTCGCGCAACAAATCCCGGCGAAACTCGAACGGGTCGGCGCCAACCGTGGTCGCCAACTCATCGATGAAGGTTTCCACCACAAACGCGGTATGCGTGGACCCCACCGAACGCCACCATTGCACCGGTATACCGATGTCCGGCGAGTGCAGATCAACGGTGATGTTGGGGATGACGTACGGCAGATTGGCGGCACCTTCGACCGAAGTCTGATCGATGCCATCCTTAGCCAGTGCCTGTTCAAAACTCGTTCCTTTCAGGATTGACTGGCCGACAATGCGATGTTGCCATGTGATCGGGTTGCCGCCGGTGTCCACTCCCGCTCGTAACTGATGAAAATACATGGGCCGGTAGTATCCCGCGCGCATGTCGTCCTCACGGGTCCAGACCAACTTGACCGGTGCTCGACCCCCGATGGCTTTGACAATATGCGCCGCCTCCACTACGTAGTCCGACTGCGGGTTGGCCCGCCGGCCGAAGGAACCGCCGGCATAGAGCATGTTGATCTTGACCTGTTCGGGCTTCAGTCCCAATACCGATGCCACCGCCATTTGATCCGGCGTCTGGAATTGCTCGCCGTTCCAGATTTCGCAACCGTGCTGGTTGAGTTCGATCACGCAGTTCATGGGTTCCATTGCCGCGTGAGCAAGATAAGGAAACTCATAGGTAGCCTCCACCACACGCGACGATTCGTTTAGCGCCGCCCGCGCGTCCCCGACCTTTCGCGCCACACGGCCCGGCTGTTGGGCAAGGCGTTTGTAGCGCGACATGATCTCATCGGATCCGAGCCTAAACGCGTTGGATTCGTCCCAGTCAACCTGCAGACGATCCCGGCCCTGTTTGGCGCTCCAGAAATCCTTAGCCAGCACCGCGACGCCATTGGGTATGGCGATGGCGTCGACCACCCCGTTGACCTTTTTCGTCTCACCGGCGTCGAACTGCTTCAACTTGGCGCCGAACCGCGGTGGGTGCGCCACCAACGCAGTGAGCATGCCGCGCAGCTTGACGTCTTGTGTGTAGAGAGCGCTGCCGTTGACCTTATCAGCGTTGTCTTTACGCGGCAGCACCGTGCCGATGAGCCGGAATTCATGAGGGTCCTTCATGAACACCTCCGCCGGCACCGGCTGCTGCGCGGCGAGTTCAACCAGTTCTCCAAAACTCGCCTTCCGGTTCGACTGTCGATGCTCGACCATGCCCTCTTGGACGGTGATGTGTTCGGCGTTCACACCCCACTTCACCGCTGCCGCCTGCACTAACATTTCCCGGGCCACGGCACCGGCCTTGCGCATTTGCTCGTAGGAATTCGCTACTGCGGTGCTGCCCCCGGTGCCCTGGGTTGGTCCCCATAACAGGTTGTTGTATCGCGTTGCGTCGGCGGGCGCGGCTTCAACGCGTACCTGCGACCACGTGGCATCCAACTCCTCGGCCACCAGGGTCGGCAAGCCGGTGTAGGTCCCTTGTCCCATCTCCAAGTGCTTCACGATCACGGTCACCGATTCGTCCGTGCCGATGTGCACGAAGGCATTCGGTTCGAACGTTGCCTGGGTGACCACTTGACCCCCGGTCTTGGCCGGACCGGCCTGCGCTTGGCGTGCCAAGACGGCGGGAAAGTAAATACCCAAAGTGAGCCCCGCGCTGGTCGCGAGCCCGGATTTCAAAAATTCGCGACGACTCTCATTGACGATCTTCGCTTCGCAGATCATTGCTTCTTTTTTCATGGCAAATTCTTAGCGGCCAGTTTGATTGCGGCACGAATACGCACATAGGTCGCGCAGCGACATATATTTCCGGACATCGCCGCATCGATGTGTTCATCGGATGGATTCGGATTGTCGGTCAATAGCGCGGTTGCTGACATGACCTGGCCTGATTGACAATAACCGCACTGCACTACGTCAAGCTGCCGCCAAGCCGATTGCACCGCGGTTGCAGCCTTTGAATTCAGACCTTCGATGGTGGTGATAGACTGCCCGGCGACCGCCGAGACCGGCATGATACAAGATCGCGTCGGCCGACCGTCGATGTGAACTGTGCATGCGCCGCATAGTGCTCGACCGCAACCGTATTTTGTGCCGGTCAATCCCACGGCATCCCGAATCGCCCACAACAGCGGTGTATCCGGGTCGACATGAAGCTTGTAGGTGGCGCCGTTGATTTTCAATCTAATCATGGCTATCTCTTGTTGAGTTGTACTTGCAATCCTATCACTTTTCTCCACCGCGTTGGGTGCGTGCCCTATGGCCGGACGCTGTGTAGATATTAGCGATACAATATGTGAAACCAGTAGTCCGATACCGATTTTCCATTGCCCGCGGAAACATCCCGGACTGACACACGGTGAGTAATGAAGGACTGGAAATACTACACTGGCATGACATTATTTCTCTTCAGCTGGGTGCCGTGGAGCCTTGCACCTGTGGTGTTCTTTATTGGTCTGCCTGCGTCCAAAGCAGCGGGCATTTCAGCATTTCTGGTCATTCTCGGAGAGGTGACCTTTCTCGTGAGTATCCCGCTGCTGGGCAGGCCATTTATCAAACAGGTCAAGGACAAAGTGATGGCATTGCTCAAGCGGGCATGGGGGGAGTGAAACGTCATATGGGCGGCGACCGGTACCCCGAACACGGTCTTTCCGCTATCATGCGTTCAACCGCGAGACGTGACCAAGGGTCCCGTCATTCGCGTGTGCGATGCCATTGGTTCACGGGTTTAGCGAGGTATCGTGATCACCGATCATTCCAAGATATTAGCTGAGTAATGTATGGCACTGGGTGAACAAGAACGGCTTGCAAAAGCGGCACGGCTGTTACATGAACTTCGTGAGAAGACTTCAAGTTTAGTGCTTGCCACGGTCGGTAACAATGGTTTACCCAACGTGAGTTACGCACCATTCGTGGGTGACGAGGAAGGTAACTTCTTTATATACCTGAGTGGTTTATCCGAACACACGACTAAGTTGCTAACAAATCCGGTGGCGGCGATTTTATTAATTGAGGACGAATCAAACGCAAAACAAATATTTGCCCGAAAACGGATATCCTATCAATGTGTTATCGAGCTGGTTGAACGTAACCATCCAAATTACGAAACGATTTTAGATGCGATGTCGGCGCGCTTCGGTAACGTGGTTAATATTCTTCGTTCACTGCCGGATTTCTATCTTTTCCAGTTGTCGCCGGTATCGGGTCGTTTTGTGACCGGTTTTGGACAAGCCTATGAACTATCAGGGGATAACTTAACGCAGCTGGTTCATATTGGGGTCGACCAAACCAGGGATGCTTAAATCGATAAAGTCAACGACAATAGATTTGAATCATTGACTCAATACGGTCGCGGATAGTTCGCACGACAACAAAGTGATTGAACGATTAATCCACAAACACCCGGAATTGTACAAGGAAGATTTATGGATTTTTGGTTACGCATCTTTACTATGGAATCCGGGTTTTCGCCATAGCGAGGTCTTTCCGGCGCGCATCTATGGCTTTCATCGCGCTTTGTGTGTCCGCTCCTGGGTACACCGAGGTACGCCCCAGCGTCCTGGATTGGTATTCGGACTCGATATTGGCGGTTCTTGTGTCGGCCGCGGATTTCGCGTCGCCCGTGCGCAAACAAGTCAAGTACTGGACTACCTAGTGGAGCGAGAGCTGGCAACCGGTGTCTACAAGCCCCAAGTTATCAATGTGCACATGAACGGATCCAAACGCAAGGGATTGGCGTTTGTGGTGTGCCGTAATCATCAGCAATACGTCCGCGGTCTGTCCGTGGAACGCGAGGTGGAGATTATCCGCGCTGGCCGAGGGCCTAGTGGGGCGAACAGGGACTATGTGCTGAACACCGTAAAGGAGTTAGAACGGCTCGGCATTCGTGACCGACGGCTGTCGCGCTTGAAGTCGCTATTGGAAAGTACCGGCGGAGTCGGCAGCCGTGCTTGACTCGATCATTATCGAGGATTTGCGCGACCACAACCTGATCGAAAATAGGCATCCCACTGTGGAGCTGCTCACCGGCGGCGTGTCCAGTGACGTACTGTTGATCAATTCAGGTGGCGAGGCGTTCGTGTTGAAACGGGCATTACCAAAGTTGCGGGTCAAGGACCAATGGTATGCCGATGTGAGACGCAACCAAACTGAATACGATTGTTTGCGTTTTTTGGCACACATACTGCCTGGATCGGTGCCCACGGTCCTGTATCACAATCCCAGACTCAATTACTTTTGTATGGAGTACTTAGGATCGGAGTATTCCAACTACAAAACCATGCTGCTTTCGGGAGACCAGCAACCGACAACTGCCCGGCGTGCCGCACATATTTTGGCAGTATTGCACCAGCAATCTTGGCACAATGATCAAGTCGCCGCGAATTTTGAGACCACCGATCAGTTCTGGTCATTGCGGCTCGATCCCTACCTGGTGACCGCGGCACGGCGAAACGCAGCCCTTAGAAAAGAATTAACGACGGAGGCGGATCGCGTTGCAGCGACCCGCGTTGCGCTGGTACAGGGTGATTTCAGCCCTAAGAACATTCTCGTTGGTGAGCATCGCTTAGTGATTCTGGATTGTGAAGCTGCCTGGTATGGAGACCCGGTATTCGATGTCGCGTTCTTCCTCAATCATTTCATGCTCAAAGCAGTGCATCTGCTGCAATGGTGCAACGGGTTTTTATCGCTTGCCGAAGAGGCATGGAAGTTCTATCAGAAGACCCTGGGGGTGATGCGTACGAAAAGTATGGACGAACGGGTCGCAAGACTGCTGCCGATGTTAATGCTCGCTCGCGTGGACGGCAAGTCAACGGTGGAATATCTGTGTGATGAGTCCAAGCAGACACTGATTCGAAATTTCGCACATCAACAGATCCTCGAGCGCAATCACGGCTTGCTTGATTGCATCCAAGATTGGCGTACCACGTTGCAAACGCAGGCGGTGAATACTTAACATGAAGATCCGGTCTGTTGATGCCTATCAGATCTTCGACTCACGGGGAACCCCCACGGTCGAGTGCGTAATCACCGGGGAACCAGGGCTTACGGGTGTTGGCCGAGTACCGTCGGGGGCATCTACCGGCCAGTATGAAGCCCTCGAGTTGCGTGATGATGATCCTCTCCGATTCGGTGGCCAGTCGGTGTCTACCGCCATTGGGCACATCAACGGCGAGATTGCTGCGGCCATCATGGGCAATGATGTGCGTAACCAAGAGGCCATCGATCTGCGGCTGATCGAATTGGACGGCTCGCAAAACAAATCCCGTCTGGGCGCCAATGCACTGCTGGCGGTATCTCTGGCGGTTGCCGATGCCGCCGGCAAGGCATCGGGGAGGGCGCTTTATGAGCATCTTGGAAAAGGTCAGGGCAGCTTGCTGCCGTTGCCGGAAATTCAGATTATCGGTGGCGGCGCCCACGCGCATTGGCGAGTCGACATCCAGGATTTCTTGCTGGTGGTGATGAATGCAGCGAGTTATGAGGAGTCACTCAAAGTTACTTACGATATTTACCGAAAGGCCGGCGATCTGTTGATGCAACAGGGCCGAGCGGCGGGAGTGGCCGATGAAGGTGGATATTGGCCGCTGTTCGAGACCAACCATGCGGTACTCGATTTCTTGGTCGATGCAATCGGCGCGGCGGGATACGCGGCGGGCCGTGATTGCATGATCTCACTGGATTTTGCTGCGAGTGATCTGTATGACGGCGAGTACTACAAATTTCGCTCACCAGATCGTCGCTTTACCCGCGATGAATTTATCGATCTAGTCGTCGATTGGTGTCATCGATATCCGATTATCTCCGTCGAGGACCCATTGGCGGACAGTGACTGGACCGGCTGGACGCGGTTGTCAGATAGGTTAGGCGATCGCGTGCAGATTGTGGGTGACGATCTTTTTACCACGAATCCACAGCGTATCCGGAAAGGCCTTGAAATAAATGCGGCCAACGCGGTGTTGATCAAGCCCAACCAGATTGGAACGGTGACCGAAACCATCGCCGCAATCGAGCTGACCAAGCAACATGGTTGGTTACCGATCGTTTCCGCTCGCTCCGGCGAAACCGAAGATACATTTATCGCTCATCTGGCGGTGGCCACCAATGCTGGGCAGATAAAGGTCGGATCGTTCGCCCGCGGCGAGCGTATGGCCAAGTGGAATGAGCTAATTCGCATCGGTCGTGCGCTGGGGAATCGGGCACAATTCGAGGGGGGCCGCATCTACGAACGGATCTTGCGCAGATGACGATGAAATTATCGATTGCACTACTCATCGAATGACACCGGCTGCTTTGAGCGGGTATCCACGCGCAGTTCAAAGACATCTGGTCGTGCGTAGTGACCGGTAACGTCGAAGTCATATTTGCCGCGGGAGATTTCGCCCAGATCAAGATCGGCGGTTTGGATGCATTCACCTTCGAAGTTGGGTGCAACGAGCACTTGGCCGAGTGGGGCGATGATACAACTGCCGCCGCGCATGAGTACGGTATTGGGATCGTCGCCATGGACGGCTGCGTATTCTTTGGGGCAATCCGCACGGGTTAAATATTGACACGTCGATAGTACGAAACAACGCCCTTCGAGCGCCACGGTTTGCATAGTCGGTAGCCAAGTATCCCGATCGTCGGCGGTCGGCGCACAGTAGATTTGTACGTTCTGCGAATACATCGCCATGCGCAGCATGGGCATGTAATTTTCCCAGCAAATAACCGTACCAATACGGCCGATATCAGAATCAACAACGGTGAGGGTGGAACCGTCGCCAAATCCCCACACCAAGCGTTCCATGGCAGTGGGCATGAGCTTCCGATGCTTACCAAGCAAGCTGCCGTCCCGCCCAAACATTAATCCAGTGCAATACAATGTGCC
>CALZGZ010000122.1 GCA_945787105.1 uncultured Gammaproteobacteria bacterium | reverse complement strand
TTCACCGTCTCCGCTGGCCCAGGAAATCCTCACTGCGCGCCCGTACGCATTCCTGGATGATGCCCCGGCCGAGGAACGACGAACCAGTGCGGTCCAGGCGCGCGGGTTCATGGATCCGCAGGCGGCGGCGGATCTGGGGCGGCTCGATCCGTCGGCGATTGAGCAAGTGCGTCACGAAGCGTGGCCCCAGGCGCATACCGTCGACGAGCTGCACGATGCGCTGCTGATATACGGTTTTCTCACCGCCGAAGAGGGCGAGCGCGGAAATTTACCGGGACCCGCGGGTCATGCTGTCTCGGCGTTAGATTTCGGATGGCGACATCTGTTCGATTCCTTGGTGGCGCAACGGCGCGCGACGAGCATACACCGCAGCGCAGGGCCCGATTTGTGGGTCGCGGCGGAGCGACTACCCCAAATTACGATGCTCTACCCCGATGCACGCAGCGGGCCATCGATTCCGCCGGTACCGACTAAGAATTATTGTGTCGAGGCGCCTAGTGATGCGTTACGTGAATTGTTACGCAGTCGCTTGGAAGGACTGGGGCCGGTGACCACCGAGGCCCTGGGCGCGACATTTTCGCTACCGGTATCACGGATCGAGTCCGCATTGTACGCATTGGAGGTGGAAGGCTTTGTCATGCGCAGGGATGTCGACGGCAACGGTGTCGAACAATGGTGTGAACGGCGCTTGCTTGCAAGGATTCATCGCTACACGATCAAGACACTGCGCAAACAGATCGAACCTGTGACCTGTGCCGACTTCATGCGTTTCTTGTTCGATTGGCAGCGAGTATCAGTCGATCAACGTGGCCAAGGCGATCAGGTCCTGTTGTCGGTGGTAGAACAACTGGCGGGTTTTGAAGGCGCCGCTGCGGCATGGGAACAGGAGATCCTGGTGTCACGGGTCAGCGACTACACCGCGAGTACTTTGGACCGCCTGTGTCTGGCGGGACGGGTGCAATGGTTGCGGTTGGGTATCCCTAAACGCGAGCAACGGCGCGGTTCCTCAGTACGCACGACGCCCATCACCCTGGTGTTGAGAAAACAGCGTCGCATATGGGAGCAGATTGCCGGCGCCAAGCATGGGTCGGAACCGGTTATTTCGGCCAGCGCACAACGGATTACCGAAATCTTAGCGCGACACGGTGCATTGTTCTTTGATGAATTGGTCGATCTGTCCGGTATGTTGCGGTCGCAGGTCGAACAGGCGTTGGGTGAATTAGTTACCGGTGGGATGGTGACGTCGGACGGGTTCAGCGGGTTGCGGGCGTTGATGTTACCCACCGACCGCCGGCGTCCTTTCGGTACTCGCCGCCGGCGGCGTGCCGCGGTATTCGGTATCGAGGAAGCCGGCCGTTGGACGCTGATCCGTTGTCCGGATGCCTCGTCTGTGGACGAGTACGAACCGAGCGAAGCGCTCGGCGAGATTGCCTGGACATTGCTGCGCCGGTACGGCGTGGTGTGCCGGCGGTTGTTGGACCGCGAGGCGGCGTGGATACCGCCATGGCGTCTGTTGTTGCCGGTGTTCAGACGCTTGGAAGCGCGCGCGGAGATCCGTGGCGGCCGTTTTGTGGCCGGGCTTTCCGGCGAGCAATTCGCGCTCATCGAGGCGGTGGGGTTGCTGCGTGAAGTGCGCCGCCGTGCGAAGGATAATGTGCTGGTGTCGGTTAGCGGCGCCGATCCACTCAACCTGGTCGGCATCGTGGTGCCGGGCCCCCGGGTCCCAGCGCTGATGGGTAACCGGATCCTGTTCCGCGACGGTGTGGTGATTGCCTCCCAAGTGGGAAAGCAGGTCAGCTATCGAGTGGAACTCGATGACGCGGCGCGCTGGGATGCGCATAACTCGTTAGTAAAACGCTCGCCGATCACCCATCTGCGTGCGCATTGACGAGAACGATTATCGGCCAATTGAATCGAGGTAAGTTTCCCGCAACGCGCTGTTAGTACGTTCCTGTAGGTTCGTCGCCAGCATGCTTGCTGGCGACGGTCGCGGAAATCTTCCCTCGACTCAAGCCGTTGCACTGACGCGGATCTTAGCGAGAAGCATCTACTCCAATCCCACTATCTACGGTTTACGGCAAAAGATTTGGCTTCAGCGCGGCGCTTGTCCCCGCCACAGCAGGGGGCTTGTCCCCGCACCGCAGGGGAACAGCAGGGGAACTACGCGCAGGTCAAGTCCGGTCGCCATCACCCACGGGATCCTGGGTGCAATATGCGGGCTAAGGATTGCGCGTCGTCGGCGCCGCCAATCCTTTCTGACTGTAGAAGTAGGCCGCTAGATCCTTCATGTCTTGCGCCGACAAGTTGGCGACGAAACCTTTCATAATCGCGTTTTCACGTTCGCCGGATTGGTAGTCTTTTAATGCACGCACGATATAGTCCTGGTATTGGCCCGCAATAATCGGAAAGTTGGGCTGCGGGCTGATGCCTTCGGGGCCGTGACAGCTCGCACACAGCGCGGATTTGGTCTTGCCTGCAGCGACATCACCGGCCGCCAGCACAGTTGGTCCAGCAGTCAGCAATGTGGTAGTGATCAAGATTCCAAGTATGCGTGGGTGGCTCATGGTTATTCTCCTAAACACCGCGGCGAATCATTTTCCGGGTCTGGACATGGCGGAGAAATACGCCGCGATGTCCGCTATATCTTCATCGGTGAGGGTGGCGGCCTGGGCGCGCATGGTGGGATGGGCGCGCAATCCCGCTCGATACGCCTTCAACGCATCCGTCAGGTACTGGGCGTGCTGGCCGCCAAGCTTCGGTACCCGATAACCCGGGTAGGCATTTCGCATTCCCGGTGCGCCATGGCAGCCCATGCAGGTGGCGGCCTTCAACCTGCCACGCTCCGGATCCCCAGCCGCCAAAGCATTGGCGGTCACGCCGGCAATCATCGCGAGGGTGGCCGTGAATACGGTCAATTTCATTGATATTCTCTCCCGACGGAAATACGAAGGGCGAAATGTAAGGAACTTGCGTCCAGGGTGCAAGCCGGAACGCCGATTAATGTACCGATACCCGGGCGAGATCACCGTGGCCGGCGATACAGCACGTAACCCAACTCGCGAATCCCAGATTCATGGGGGACCGGCACCGGCGGTAGCGATGCCCATTGCCAATGGGTATCGTTGAAAAGCTCATGCATGGTGGTGACATCGCAGTGATAAGGGGGTCCACCCGGCTGCCCGGTTTGCATAAACAAGGCGCAAAGCGACCCGCCCGGACGCAGCCATTCGCCCAGTAAGTGGCTGTAGCCAGGCCATACCGAGGGCGCCATGGCGCACAGACAAGTCTGTTCGTAGATCGCGTCGAATTCACGTGCGGGTTCCCACTCCAATAAATCGGCACAAATGACCTCGGCCGCCACTCGGGCCTCGTCGAGGCGCCGTTCAAGACTGGCCACCGCCGCCGGCGCGGTGTCTATCGCCACCACTTCAAATCCACGCTGTGCCAGCTCCACCACCTCATATCCCCGTCCGCATCCCGGGACCAGAATCCGGCCGAGCTGCAATACGCCTGTCGCCAGCCAGTGCCGCAACGCCGGACTCACCTCGCCGCGATCCCAGGGGGTGTTCTCGTCCAGATAGCGTTGTTCCCAAAAACTTATTATGTGGTCGGGTATAGGCATCGCTTGCTACAGATTGAGTTTGTGTTGTTCCGGGTTGGGGGTGCGTTCGGTCAGCGCATCAAACAGGCTTGATTCACGTTTATAGAAACCCTCGGTGTGGAAAGAATCATGAAATCGAAAATATTCATAATCCAGATGATGACCCAACTCATGGAGCACGGTACGCAGGAATGTTCGAAATGCAACAATTTGACGCCGTTTCGCGGTGCGCATCCAAACCGTGATATGCGCGCGTTTACGTCCTTCCGCGGGTTCGTACAGGCCGTGCAATTCGCCCCAATTGTTACTAGGCCGGGCCGCCAAGACCGTAATCCGGACCGGCGGCGCGCGCAATTGTTGCGTAATACCTTTGACAATCTCAGTACACAAGCGTTGGACCGCGGTACGATCATTGCGTTCGAGGGCGGCCAGTAACGCGTCGATTGAATCTTTCATCACCGCGGGTTTGGGTAGCTCGACCGATTCAACACGGTCGCTTTGCCGGTAGATCTGCTTCTGCCGGTTGCTGAGACGATGATAGTAATCGAAAACCATTATTACCGATCAGCGAAGTGAAGCGATGAACTGCCGTAGGCCATCCATGTAAGCATTTCCACTCACCACGAATCCTTCATTATGCCCACCGCGCAGTTCCAGGAAACGTTTGGGTGGATTTGCCGCAGCGTACAGGTTTTGCGCATGGTGGAAGCTTACGATCCGGTCATCACGACTATGGACGATGAGCACCGGCACCGACAATGCCGTTAACCGGGCCTGGGTGTCATAATGATACCGGGAAAGCCAACGCACGGGCAGAAACCAATAATGATCGGCTCCCAGATCGGGCAAAGACGTAAACGTCGATTCCAATATCAACCCCCTTGGGTTGACCTGTGTTGCCAACCATGCCGCCACCGCGCCTCCCAATGAACGACCAAATAATATGATGTCCCCCGGTTTTATTTGCTTCTGTCGGCGTAGATGTTCCCATGCAGCCAGGGCATCTTGGTAGGTGCCGTGTTCGTCTGGTGACCCTTGGCTGTTACCATAACCGCGGTAATCAATGATAAACGTATTTAATCCTAACCGATGAAAAATCGCCAAGGATTCCAGACGATGCGAAATGTTGCCCGCGTTGCCGTGAAAAAACAGAACCGTGTGCGAAGCTCCCTGGGCGGGAATATACCAACCATGAAGTCGCAGACCATCGCGGGTGTCGAAGTTTACATCTTCATAAGGCAAACCAACCTGGGTCGGGATCATCTGTAACCGTGTGATCGGGAAGTACATCAAGCGTGGTTGCAGTAAGAAAGTTATGGCCAGCAAAAACACATAACACGCGGCAGCGAAGGCCAATGTTCCTAGGATTACGCTCATGGACGTGTTTACGTTCCGGTGCATTTGAGAAGCAGATTGCCGGGGGTTAGGTAACCAGTTAGGCTTAGGTCGTCGCGGTCGATTCGAATGTAGCAGAGCATGATATGACCAATACGATCAATTTTCTCAACGACATACTGCAAAAGATCGATACCCTGGATACCCGGGAAGCCGTACACAGGCAGCTGGATAAGGTGGAGTTCCTATATGACGCAGTGGATCCGGAGATGCAAGAACTTGTCGATCAAGTTATTACCCGATTAAACGACCGTCTGCAATCATTGGCCTGAACGCCTTGTCCGAAGTTGCGTGTTTTAGCGTCCGCCGTTTATCCCCGTTTCGCGGCACCTTGCATATGATCAAGACCGATGATGGTCGGGCAGTGACCAGTGACGGTGTGAACTGGCAAGTTCAACTTTGGCGTGAGTACCAATCGCTCCAATGGGGTGGGCTGGGGAGACCCCAAACGCGCTGGGGATATCTGGTCGCTGGTGTGTGGAACCGGGCGATCGGCTTTGACCGTTTTCCCGTTGATCCAATGATCGATGTGGTCGAGATCGAAGTTCCATCGCAAACGCTTATCGCGCACATTGAGCAACACTGTGAACGTTTGCCGTTTGCGCCTGCGGATAACATCGAACTGTGGTTATTGGACCATGACGCGCACCTACCTTTGGCATTGTTGGCGTCGACCCGCGAACGTGATAACCGTGAGCGCGTGTCGCAGGCGGGCTGGCGGGCGAGTTTACCAAGCGACCTATCGTTCGTTTCTGACACCTTATTGCAGTATAAAGATTTCGCGCGACAACTACACCGTGGGAGTTCATATCATCGAGACGCGATCGCTGGGGTAGTGAATCACACCGCCGGTAAACCGGCTATGGCACAATGGTTTGAACGTGGCCCAGAGGGAGACGGAACAGGCCTCGACGGCATACGACTTGATACCTCGTTGGTCGGCCGGTGCGTGTCCCGCGAGATGTTCCCGGAATTACTCTTACGGGAGCATTGGCCGGATCCGCGTGTTCAAGCATTGGTGCATGATTTTCATCTCTGGCAGGCGCCGCTATTACTAACGCTGTTCCGACTCAGCCGCTCGACGCGGGCTTTTTGGGAGCCTTTGGCCAGCACCCAGGCCGAGGTGGTGGCGCGGCTCCACCGGTTGTATCCGGAGATTGTCGATCAACAATTGGTCAATGCCACACTGGTGGAGGCAGCAATCCGCCGTGCGGCGCGTTAACATTCGTTTCGCCGGGTGGGATTTGTCTCATTGTTTGTTATCATATGTATATGGCTCGGCGATGACCGGGCAATCGTCCATAACGCATACTGATAAATAAGGGGTTGCCTTGAAATTCGCCCTTGCCATTACCGGTGCCCTGGTTGTTGTGGGGCTGCTCAGCCTGGATCTTGGGGCGAACACCGCGCTGCTCTCCGAGCCGTATACGATTCCGGAATTCACTCATCGCGATTCCGACGATTGGATTAACTCACGACCCTTGGCGCGTGGCGACCTCGAGGGGAAAGTAGTGTTAATCGACTTTTGGACCTTCGGTTGTGTCAATTGTTACAAATCCTTTCCCTGGTTAAAGAGCATCGAGGCCAAGTATAAACAACGCGAGTTCGCGGTGTTGGGTGTGCATACCCCGGAATTCGACCACGAGAAAGATCCCCGCAAAGTAGCGGAAAAGGTCAAAGAGTTCGGAATCGAGCACGCGGTGATGATCGACAACGATTTCTCATACTGGAAGGCATTGAAAAATCGTTATTGGCCGTCGTTTTACCTGATTGACAAAACCGGCAAGGTGCGCGCCACGTATGTCGGAGAAATGCGTGAGGGTGGCAAACAAGCGAATCGTATAGAAAAGCAAATTGAAACCTTACTCGCGGAGTTGGGCTAGTTTTCCTGGAAAAAGTTTTTTGTTAGTCTTCGCCGAGTTTAAAAGTACGCCCACGAAACTCTTTGTTCGCATTCAACCGAACCAAAAGTGCCCTCGAGTCCGTTGCCGCGGTTGACCTCGGTTCCAATAGCTTTCACTTAATCGTTGCACAACTGAACGACCAAGAACTCTCTGTCATTGATCGTCTGCGGGAAAGCGTTCGTCTCGGCGCCGGACTGGACGACAACAAACAACTCACACCGGGTGCGCAAAAGCGTGCCCTGGCTTGTCTGGAACGGTTCGGCCAGCGCGTCGGTAAGCTGCCGTTTGGGAGCGTGCGGGTAGTCGGAACCAACGCATTACGACAAGCGCGAAACTCGGACGAATTCTTGATCAAGGCCGAGGCGGCTCTTGGGCATCCGGTGGAAATCATCGGCGGTCGAGAGGAGGCGAGGTTGATTTACCTCGGTGTTGCCCACGGGTTAGCGGCCGGTGACGAACGTCGCCTGGTCATTGATATCGGTGGCGGCAGCACAGAGATCATTACCGGGACGGGTTTTGAGACCATCCGCCGGGAGAGCCTGCATGTGGGGTGCGTCAGTTTGACTCGATCGTGCTTCGCGGACGGGCGAATTAAAAAAAAGCGAATGCGCCAGGCAGAGCTCCAAGCGGCGTTGGAGATCCAGCCGGTGGCTGCCATGTTTCGAAAAGAATCCTGGGATCGTGCGATTGGCTGCTCGGGCACGGTGCGTGCTATCCGCGACGTGGTGCAACATCAAGGATGGTGCAAACAGGGGATCACCCGCAGCGCATTGGATAAGCTGCGTAGTATGTTGGTGGAATGCGTCCACGTCGATGAGTTGCGACATTTGGGGTTGAGCGAAGATCGTCTGGCCATCTTTCCGGGTGGGGTCGCGGTATTATGGGCGGTGTTTGATCAGCTCGATATTCCCCGCATCGATGTATCCAGCCAGGGGTTGCGCGAAGGGGTGTTGTACGATTTGGTCGGGCGCATTGGGCATACTGATGTTCGTAATCGCGCGGTCAAAGCGGTAGGGACCCGCTGGGCGGTGGACAACGATCATGCCGAGCGGGTGGCGAAAACCGCGCTGGCGTTGTTGACGCAAGTGCAAGGGGCCTGGGAATTACAGGACGTGGATCATCGCCACATTCTTTATTGGGCGGTATTGTTGCACGAGATTGGGTTGCTAATCTCCCATAGCCAATATCACAAACACGGCGCCTACGTAGTGGCGAATACCGATTTGTCCGGTTTCTCGCGTCGGGAACAAGCAGTATTGGCGGCTTTGGTGCGTGGTCACCGTCGGAAATTTCCGCTTCAAGAATTCGACGCGTTGCACAAATCGGTAGCCAAACCGAGCATGCAATTGTGCGTGTTATTGCGTCTCGCGGTGCTGTTACATAGAAGTCGCGAGTTGTCCGAAGTGCCGGCGATTGAGATGAGAATTGACGGACACGAGCTTCACCTGCGGTTTCCGAAACAATGGCTCGACCAGCATCCGTTGACAGTCGCTGATCTCCGTCAGGAGCAAAATTACCTTGCACCGGTGGCGGTAAAGCTCAATTTTCAATAACTAAACCGCGTATTGCACCCAGGTATTATGTCGCTCTTTTGGCTCTACATCGGGGCGACCCGCAGCGTCTCTCCCATGAAATAGCGACACTCGATGCCCCAGGTTGCTTGGCAAGCGTAGCGGCGGGACTATCCCGCCGCTGGCTTAGTCGCGAACACCTGGACTTGCGCTTCACTCAATACAAAAATCGGGGTCGGAGTTACAGTCTCCCCCTTTTTCATCGCTCCAGCACCGCGCTTGTCCCCACACAGCAGGGGGCTTATCCCCGCGCAGCAGGCGAACAGCAGGGGAACTACGCGCAGGACAAGACCCAGCGTCGTCATCCGGGATGCTTGGTGTAGTAGCGGGCTAAGGAACAAAAGTGGTCGGAGTTCGTGACTCTGGCCCCGAGGTTTTATTTCTGGGCGAGATCATCCAGTAAGCTCTGTTGTGCAGAGATGGGTCGTTGGGTGCCGGGTAACGGTGCGCGCAGGTACGTTCCATCGCTTTGCATTACCCATACCTGGGTGTTGTCTTGTAAGTACAATTCCAAATCGTCGATCACACGCCGTTTGAGCTTTTTGTCCTCGATTGGAAAGCATTGCTCTACACGCTGCACCAGATTACGGGGCATCCAATCCGCGCTGGCGCACATCACTTCAGGATTACCGTCATTGTGAAAGAAATACACCCGTGTGTGTTCGAGGAAGCGGCCAATGATCGAGCGCACGCTGATGTTCTCAGACACACCTTGTATCCCCGGACGCAAGCAACACACTCCACGTACGATCAATTGAATCCGCACTCCCGCTTGAGACGCCGTATACAGTGCTTGGATCACCGGCGCACTCACTAATCCATTGATCTTGGCGATGATCCGGGCTTTCTTTCCCGCCTTCGCGTTATCCGCCTCGCGTTCAATCCGGTCGAGAAGCCCCGGCTGAAGGGTAAACGGTGACTGCAACAATTTATTGAGTCCCGATGTCCTGGTTTGGGTCGTCAATTGCATGAACAAGTTGTGCACATCTTCACCGATCTTCTTATCACAGGTGAAAAGCCCGTAATCGGTGTACAAACGCGCAGTGCGATCGTGATAATTACCGGTCCCTAGATGGACGTAGCGACGCAACCTATCGGCCTCACGGCGAACAACCATGAGCATCTTGGCGTGGGTTTTGTACCCCACCACGCCATAGACCACCTGAACACCGGTCTCCTGAAGCTTGTTCGCTATACCGATATTGGTGGCTTCGTCAAAGCGCGCGCGGAGTTCCACCACCACGGTAACTTCCTTGCCGACGCGTGCCGCATCCATCAGTGATTCCACCATCACCGAATCCAAGCCGGTACGATATAGCGTTTGTTTTATTGCCAACACATTGGGATCAGCGGCTGCCTGCCGTATAAATTCGACTACCGGTATGAATGACTGGAACGGATGATGCAGCAGGATATCCTTGGACGCGATTGCCTTGAACATGTTGGTAGTCTGAGGCAATCGCGGCGGCAACCCTGGCGTGAAGCTGGGGTATTTCAAATCCGGTCGTTCCACGATGTCAGGTAATGTAATCAAGCGATTGAGATTTACCGGACCGTTTACTTGATAAAGATCCTCCTTATCGAGTTCAAACCGGCGCAATAGAAAGTTGGCCAGCTCCTCGGGACAGTTGTCTGCGGCCTCCAGACGAACCGCGTCACCGTAACGCCGCGACGGCAGCTCGCCCTCCAGGGCGCGCTTGAGATCGTCGACCTCTTCCGTGTCCACGAACAAATCGCTATTCCGGGTGACGCGAAACTGGTAGCAACCGCTAACCTTCATCCCGGGAAACAACTCACCGATATAGGTGTGCAACACCGACGATAGGAACGCAAATTCGTTCGCACCGTCGGCGACCTCTGCTGGTAGGCGTATCAGGCGGTGTAAAGAGCGCGGTGCCGGCACCACCGCCATGCCGCCCTTGTTGCCGTAAGCGTCCTTGCCTTCGAGGGACACGATGAAGTGTAAGCTCTTATTCAATGTGCGCGGAAAAGGATGCGCCGGATCGAGACGAATCGGACTAATGACTGGCAGCAGTTCGTTGCTGAAGTATGTTTTCAGCCATTCCATCTGTTTCGTGTCCCACTCCTCGCGCCGCAAGAATCGAATACCTTCGGTTGCCATCGCCGGTAGCAGTTGATCGTTGAGACACTGATATTGGTCTTGTACCAGGGCATGAGCTTGCTGACTGATCCGGCGCAGGACCTCGTTTGGGGTCAAGCCGTCGGCGCCGGTTTGGGTGCTCCCGTACTCTGCTTGCTGCTTGAGACCCGCCACACGGACCTCGAAGAATTCATCCAGATTAGAACTGATAATGCACAGAAACCGCAGCCGCTCGAGAAGGGGAACATGGAGATCTATGGCCTGCTCGAATACGCGGCGGTTAAATGCCAGTAGGCTGAGCTCCCGGTTGATGTACAGTTCGGGCCGTTGCAAATCCTGTTGCGCAGTAATCGCCTCTTTGACAGTCGCTACCATGATAGGGGGTCAATAATCATCTTAAATTTGAAGTGTACACGATAGCGGTGCAATGTGTGTCAGCACGTATAGGCAACCATAATCAGCGCCGAAACTCGATCAAACCATAGAATTTCGAGTAGAATCATCGCCATAACCCGATGTTTAGACTGATCCTGCATGACTCATAGAACCGATGATCTGCGGATCCGGGAGACCAAAGAACTGGTGTCGCCGGCCCAGGTCCATGAACAATACCCGGTTACGGAGAAGGCGGCGGAGGTGGTGTACACCACCCGCCAGGCCATCCATGAGATCCTCCACGGCCGTGACGATCGCTTGCTGGTGGTGGTCGGTCCGTGCTCGATCCACGATGTGATCGCCGCGCGGGACTATGCCAATCGCTTGACGGCGGTGCGTGATCGGCTTGTCGATGACCTACTCATCGTGATGCGCGTGTATTTCGAAAAACCCCGCACCACAGTGGGTTGGAAGGGGTTGATCAACGATCCTGATCTGGATCAAAGCTTTCACATCAACAAAGGCTTACGCCTCGCCCGCGAACTGCTGTTGTATGTCAATGAGATAGGCATGCCCGCGGGTACCGAGTATCTAGATCTGATCTCGCCGCAATATGTGGCGGACCTCGTCAGCTGGGGCGCGATCGGGGCCCGAACCACGGAGAGTCAGGGTCACCGTGAGTTGTCGTCCGGTTTGTCCTGTCCGGTGGGTTTTAAGAATGGGACCGACGGCACGCTCAAGATCGCGGTGGACGCCGTCGCGGCGGCAATGCGGCCGCATCATTTTCTGTCGGTGACTAAAGAGGGTCGCACCGCGATCTTTTCTACCGCCGGCAATGACGACTGCCATGTCATCCTGCGCGGTGGCACGGAGCCGAACTACGACTCGAATCATGTCCAGCACGCAGCCCGTGAGCTCGAAGCGGCCGGGCTCATTCCGAATATCATGGTTGATTTCAGCCATGCCAACAGCCGCAAGCAACCGCCACGGCAGCGGGAAGTCGCTGTCGATGTGGCCGCTCAGATTGCCGGGGGAGAACGCCACATCATCGGGACGATGATCGAAAGTCACCTGCTGGAGGGTCGTCAGGATGTAGTTCCGGGTCGGCCATTGACCTATGGGCAGAGCATCACCGACGCGTGTATCGGCTGGGATGACACGCTGCCGATTCTGCAACAACTGGCTGAGGCGGTACGCCGGCGCAGGGAGACGCAACCGACCGCCGCTTATTCCTAAAACACGCGCTTACCAATAATTCTTATCCAAGAATCAGATATTTTAGTGCCGGTTTTCTGTTGTCGAATAGCATTGTGCGGTACTTTCACGCGCCCCGTGCAAAAGTTTAAGAACGCACTCTACTTTCAATAAAACAGCGTAGGAGGAAAGCAGGCATGATCAAGCCCCACGGTTCCGACTCTCTCGATCCCTTGTTTGTCTACGATTCGGAACAGCACCGCGCGCTGGCACAGGAATCGATTAATCTACCCTCAATGTTGATAAATTCAGCGGCGGCGTCCAACGCGGTGATGCTGGGTGCCGGGTATTTCAACCCACTCACCGGATACATGAACAAGGCCGATGCAATGTTTGTCTGTGAGAGCATGCGAACCACCAATGGCCTGTTTTGGCCGGTGCCGATCCTCAACCTTACCGATAACATCGAGGAGATAAAAGACGCCAAGCGCATCGCCCTACGCGATCCCAACGTCGAGGAACATCCGGTATTGGCGGTTATGGAGGTAGAGGCCATCGAGGAATTATCCGACCACGATCTCCAATTCATGGCGGAAAAGATCTTCAGCACCACCGATCCGGAGCATCCCGGTTTGGCGACCTTCGTGTCGCTGGGTAAGTACTGTGTTTCCGGACCGATTCAGGTCTTGGACTTCAGCTATTTCCAAAACGAATTCCCCGATACCTTTCGCACCGCGGTAGAGATCCGCAATGAGATTCAGGAACATGGCTGGGAAAAGGTGGTTGCCTTTCAGACCCGTAACCCGATGCACCGTGCGCATGAGGAGCTGTGCAAGATGGCGATGGACGCAGTGGATGCCGACGGCGTTGTGATCCACATGTTACTGGGCAAGCTCAAGCCCGGCGATATCCCGGCACCGGTGCGGGATGCCGCAATCCGTAAGATGGTCGAGGTCTATTTCCCACCCAATACGGTGATGATAAGCGGTTACGGATTCGACATGTTATACGCCGGACCGCGGGAAGCGGTGTTACACGCGATATTTCGTCAGAACATGGGCGCTACCCATTTCATTATTGGCCGCGACCACGCGGGGGTCGGTGACTACTACGGTGCATTCGATGCGCAGACCATTTTCGATAACGAAGTGCCTGAAGGTGCATTACAGATCGAAATCTTCTGTGCCGACCACACCGCATACTCACGAAAGTTGAACAAGGTAGTGATGATGCGCGACGCACCCGATCATACCAAGGAAGATTTCGTGCTGCTGTCGGGCACCAAGGTGCGGGAGATGTTGGGTCAGGGTATCGCCCCACCGCCGGAGTTTTCGCGCCCCGAAGTTGCCGAGATTTTGATGGATTATTATCGAGGCCAGGCGGCTTAGCCCGCATCCTGCGGGAACTCCAAGGCTCGGTACGCGGTGGGCGGCCGCCGCCGGTTATCGCAGCAGCGAGCCGCCACGTCGGCAACCGATGGCCGCTGGTTTCCAACGTTGGTATAATACGCAAAACAAGAAATAAATGGACACCACTGGTGCGGGGTGCGCGGCAGAGGCTCGTGCGATGTTGACCTACCAAGACTGTTTAGAGATGTGTGATTTCACCAAGGATGAAATCAAGGCGATTGCAGATCACGAACATATCTCGGGTATGGCTGCTGTTCTGCTTGCCGAAGAGTTGCTGCACGAGAAAGGTGGTATATTCAAGATTCAGCGCATGATCGTGGACGACATCGAGGAGGCGCTGGAAGAACACGATGGCGGTAGAGTGGGGCAACTGAAGGAAGTGCTGTATCGTTTCATAGAATCCCATCCCGGCGCGCTGCATCTCGATCGGTAATTGCATTTTCTCGTATCCTGACCCGAGCAGTCGCTCGGACTTAGGATCAAGCTACTGCGGCGGCGGGAAAGTCGGTCCACTTTAACAATATTTCTCGTTAAATAGCTCGCTATTCGGCTCGCTATTCGCCTCAATAAATCTTCAAACGGGTGTTCATTTTACAACCCGCCTCGCTACGATCACCTAACCCGTAGATTGCACCAAGGATCGCGGATGATGGCGATCGGGCTCGCCCGGCGGCAGGTTCCCCTGCTGTTCCCTTGCTGTGCGGGGACAGGCGCGGCGCTGGAGCAATGAAAAATGGGGCTCAGAGTCGGCGACCCCGTTTTTTTTATTGAGTGAAGCCCAAGTCAAAGCGTTCGCGACTGAGCTAGCGCCGGGATAGGCGCATACCCGAGCAGAAAGTGTCACACTGGGCGTTGATTGAATGCTTTGTTCCGACCAACTTGTTAGCTCCTGTTTTGCCGCCTTGGTGCAATATCCGGGCTAGACGCGCCGCACGCGCGTTTTAGTTCTGCTGAGACAGAGATGCCGGCTCAGGAGTGGGTTGGATGCGGATTGTTTAAGTCAGTGCTGCCGTAGGCCGAGGCATCGGAACGTCATTTTGTTGGTTACCCTTTTGGGTGAGCGAAAGAAATCAGGTGCGAGCGAAACTTAAGCGAAACAGATAGAATACCGCTCTTTTATATCGAGCATTAGCATCCGCAAACCCGTGTCCAACAGAGAGTCATCTATGCCGGTGGTGGTATTTTCCAGCCTCGGCCATCTGTATATCCATCTGTGTATGGCGTTTTATTTTGTGATCATACTCGCGCTAGAGGTCGACTGGCGGATGCCGTATTACGAACTGTTGGAGCTGTGGACGCTGGGTGCATTGATGATTGGCGCGGCAGCACTGCCCGCCGGGATGTTGGGTGACCGTATCGGTGCCTCCACGATGATGGTGGCGTTCTTTCTGGGCATGGGGGCATGCTCGATACTTGCCGGCTTTGCCGATTCGAGCTTTACGCTGTTGCTGGCGCTTACCGGCATCGGTGTGTTCGCTTCTATTTATCATCCGGTGGGGATTCCGTGGCTGGTGCGCAACGCGGGAGCCAACAAAGGCAAGGCGCTGGGTTTCAATGGTATTTTTGGCTCCCTGGGGACGGCAATAGCCGGTGTGACCGCCGGCGCGTTAATCGATCTGATCAGTTGGCGGGCGGCGTTTATCGTGCCTGGATTGCTGTGTACGGGTACCGGCGTGGCACTGCTGTGGTATGTGGGGCGCGGAAGTTTTGATGATGAGATCGTACCTACCAAGGAGGTTGAGCAGCCAAGTCGTGAACATCGCGTGCGTGTCTTCGTCGTGCTGTTGATTACCATGTTCTTTGCCTCCTTGATCTATAACAGTACCCAAACCGCGCTGCCGAAAACATTTGAATTGCGTCATGACGGGCTCGCGGGCGATGGGGCATTTGGGATCGGTATGCTGATAGCGACAGTGTATGTCGCCGCCGGGGTGATGCAGTTTCTGGGTGGTCATCTAGCCGATCGCCACCCACTCAAATATGTCTATTTGGGCGCGCTGGTATTGCAGGTTCCACTGTTATGGCTCGCCGCCAGTCAGGGAGGATTGCCCCTGGTCGTCGTCGCCATGTTCATGGTGATGGCGAATGTCGGTGCATTGCCGGCGGAAAACATGTTGCTCGCCGCCTATACGCCTGCGCGGCGACATGGCCTGGTGTTTGGATTGAAGTTCGTACTCGCCTTTGGTGTCGCGCCGCTCGCGATTCAATTGGTGGCGTTCGTGGTGGAGAGGACTGGGGAGTTTTATTGGTTGTTCGTTTCGCTGTCGTTATGCGCATTGCTGGCGCTCAGCGCCGCGGTCTGGTTGCCGCGGCCACGCACGGCGAAATTTGAAGGCCGCATCAGCGAGACGCCGACTCAGGGTCTGCAGTAGAAGTTTAATGTGGCGGATACGCCGGCCGGCAACTGATTTGCGACCTGGCATTGCCTCTTTTGTATGGCATCGAACTGTCTAATCCATACCGAGCCGGAGGCCACCGGTAATGCCTTGGTGGCTTGTTTGGCGGTATCCAAGTCTGGGTGTGATCCGTAGATCGCAATATACCAGTCTTTTTGCTCACGCCGGGTGGTGTAATAGATGGCCTTGTCTTGGAGTTTGTTGTCGCGCAGAAAGCGTTCAACCTGAGACACGTCCGGCATGCTAACGAGCTGCACGGTGTAATGGTCCTCGGGTTGCGCAAACAGCCAGGCGTTGTCATCGTGCCGTAGACCGGCGATTGCGGTTTGTTTTTCGCCTGCAACCGTGAGCAATTCCGCGGCGACCATCGAGCCGGTTGGTGCCTGTTGCGGTTCCGTCGATGCGGGAGGTTCTGCCGGCGCTGACGCTACAGGTTGGTCAATCAATGCAACGGACGGTTCGGATACGGACGCCCGGCGCTCGCCGGTTTCCAGCCGTCCCCGCCGCCCCGCAGCGGTGACGCGCGGCCTCGGCCCGTCACAAAACGCGGAGAGTCCGGTGACCGACAAGTTCTTACAGCGGTTTTCCTGTAGCGTGCCAAAGCGCCGGAGCCATATATTGGATTGCTCAACGGTTGACACAGAGGCGGCAGCGTTGGCCTGCTCGCGGTTGGGGTAGCTGCCGGACAGCAGGTACCACCAGCGCACGCCGTTGACCTGGGTACGCATCAGCCTGACGTTTTTGAGGCCCTGTTGGCGGATCAACGCCGCCACGGTCGCCCGGCGGGGCGCACTGATCAATTGCAGGGTATAGAAGTCCGGTGGTTGTGTGAACAACCATCGATCGTTGTCAGTGACCGAGGCGGGTGACGCGGTCAAACGCGCTTGCTCCGGCGCTGACAACCTGGCACTCAGCGGCGGTTCTAACTGCAGTCTGCCCGCCGTCTCTGTTTCCGGCGGCAGCGGCTTAGTTGCCCCCGCTTGACCCTGATAGCGGGGTGTGGCGCTGATGTCCACCGGATCGGCTTTCGGCGTGGCTGGTGGTCGTGCTATCACCTCGGGCTCGCGTTCCGGCTCTGCGTCGACTTTGTCATCCTTAGATTCCGCCGCCGCGACCGGCAATTCGCTCGGCCCCGATTTTCTGTCCGGCTGCGCTATAACTGGTTGCGCGTCAGCGGATACGATCTGCTCTTTGGTAGCCCCAGATTGCGGCCCTCGGGATGTGGTCGCTTGGCCATCCGCCGGCGCTGCGGTCAGTACCCACGGTTGTTGGGTTGCCGGTTGTGAATCAGGTCCAGATTTCGGGGAAACGGTTGCTGGTTCGCTGGGTGAGGTGGGTTGTTCGTCAGTGGCGCGGGTAAGGATCGGCTCCTGAGACGCTGCTATGGTGGTCGCATCATCGGCTTGTCTCGCTGTGGGTGCCAGTGGCTTACTCCTCCCCGGGTGCGGATCAGGCGCGAAAGCAACAGGTGCCTGCTCGTCTGGGGCGGACTGCTGGTCGACAGGGGCAGGCGCCGGCGTCGATGCGGTCCTGGCCTGGAGTTCAGTTTGTTCCGATGGCGGGGCGGGGGGTTGGCCCGGTACCGGCTGCGGTATGTCTTTCAAGGCGGATTCATCCTGCGTGCCTTGCTGTTTGGCCGTTTTCGGTGCGGGCTCCAAGGTCTGTTCGATGGTGGCAAGCATCTTTTCGGCCCGCCAATCGCCGCCCTTGGCGGCCTCGCGAAACCAGCGTAACGCTTCTTGTTGATCCTTGTTGACGCCGATGCCCTTATAGTAAGCGTAGCCCAGATACTGTTGCGCTAATACGTGACCGCGCTGTGCCGCCTGTTGCCACCAATGGGTTGCTTTCACCGGATCTTTGTCGACGCCATGCCCGTCTAAATACAGGTGCGCCAAGTTGTATTGAGCGCCGGTGTGGCCTTGTTCGGCGCCCTTACGATACCAAAAGGCAGCCTGCCGGTAATCGACGGGGACGCCTTTACCCTCGCTGTAGAGCAGACCGAGATTGAATTGTGCCTCGGCATCACCCTCGATCGCCAACAGCATCCAATTTTCGAACGCCTCGCTGTACTGGGCGGATTGCTGATCAAACGATGCGCTGCGCTCGGTTTGAGCGTTGATCGGGAGGGCTAAAAACGTGCCGACACCGGCGAATAAAATCACTCCGAGGCCTGATACCTGAATCATCGGAAACAAGCTACGGAGATAGTGCCTGTGGTCAGGCCTTCGATTCATGATGATGGTGGCGAAACACCTCATATTCACATAAGTGAAGTGAATTATAGAACAGGGGTGAGGTGACAAGACAAAAAAACCGCGCACAAAATGGGGCCCGGCTGCAGGTGGGGGCTTGGGGTCTGTTGGAACAGCCGTTAATGGCGGCGCAGATTAAATACCAGTTTCGTGGTTGACGGCAGGGTATTTACCGTGCCGATCGCGGTTTGCAACGCATTTTCCCGCTGCGTTGGCATGACCAACGCGATACCCAGTGTCCATCGCCAAGGCATTGCGCGTCGCATTATCCGTGGTGCTGACTCGCGGCGCCGGCACTAAGGCGCAACGCACATGCAACGAAAGTAAATGTACCCGATAGTCTCATCCGCGGTGTCTCAAGCTCACAGTGCGCATACTTTGACGTGTCATTTTGTAGTGCTAGAGGGCGGGGTGCCGATCGCGACGACTATCTCGTGCCGCCTACCGCCCGATGTCGAGCGTTGCACCACGTCCAAACCTTTAAGTCTATGAAATACAAAGTAAATAACGGTCGGTCGGAACAGGCCGACCAGTTATCGTAATCGGCCGTGCGCCGGAACCGGGCACAAGACCCACCGGTGGCGAAAACAGCGGGGCTGGTACATCCAAGGCGTGTCGCCGCCGCAGACTTCGGCCTTATTTTGGATTCCAGTTCCCACCCGACGGGCGTCCTGGTTTCGCGCGACATAATCCACTTGCACTCGGTGTCAAAACCCATTATCTTTGATGTTTATGGCTCATAAAACACAAGATATTGCGTTTTTGGGCACTCACACGAGAGATGAGTCATTACCGTATTGACTCTGGTACGCGCGGGCCGCGGTTTATCGCAGACATGCCCGTAGGTGAATGACTGTCGGGAGGGGCGATGCAGCGCTTGGGTACTATCGAGCCGCACTGGGACGTGGCGATGACGCGGCGGTGTGACTCGGTGTCGACGGCTGGATCTGGTATGCCAACCCGGCGGGTTGGCCACCCGTGGCATACGCGATCAATTGCCACTGCCGGATTGCCCATACGCAGCACCATCCGGGCCCTATGGACCGAATGATTTCAACCCCGCCCGTCCTCACCGTGCCGCAATACGACGCACGCGGATTGTGTTGGTTACTCGTAGGCCGCGGTAAGACACACAGGTGAACGAATTGGCCCCTACTCCTCCCGGTGACAAGGAGTGTCTCAGTCCCTCCCCCGCAAGGGGGAGGGAGCATGGAGGGAGCATGGATAGAAGCTTGATTTTGGAACGTTAGCTCATGAGGTGGTGATATGGCAACGATCCCAGCAACCAGTGAGTATCGTATTGGAGCGGTGCGGAATAGATCACAGTTTTTTAACCCAAGGAACCAGCGCTGGATAAAGCGCAATTTGCAAACCGGGCGTTTCATGGAAGTCAAACACGATGCCAAGAAGTTCAAAGGCGTGCGTCGGGAGTCGTAATCGATGGCTTCCCATTTGGTAACTTCTAACTTTGTTTAATTTGTTTCTCGATTCAGTAAATGGCAAAAGTTAGTTTCGAAATCGGCGGCCGCAAGTTGGATCCCTGTTTTGTCGGGAATCCGATGGAGAAGGCGAGGTTATTGTATCTTGCACGACAGATACGGCGACGGATCGGTGCGTTGCGAGATCCGTTGACGGGTAAGGCGCCGAGCGTCCTGGTCAAGGGTGATGATTTCGAAGATTTGTCTTACGAAGTGGATGGCTCGCAACATTTTGTCAAACGAGTAAAAGCGATACTTGTTGTATGACATAGATGCGTCATCGCGAGGTGGGTACAAGGATGTACCGATTGGTTCTGGGGGCCGGGAACATCCCGGCCCCTGATGTCTGTAAT
>CALZGZ010000121.1 GCA_945787105.1 uncultured Gammaproteobacteria bacterium | reverse complement strand
CGTATTGTCTCGCGTACTCGTTGAAGAGGAACATCGTGTGGTGTTCGATGCCGTACCGGTTGCGGGTGGATCGATAGACCTTCTGAACAACCAGTTCCTTGAACAGCCGGTCGACGAAACCGCTGGTGTTCACACCATTTCGGTATTCGTCCTCGTTGAAGAGTAAAGGAAGAGAGTAAGGCGCCTCGTGGCGCGCCAGCTCGGGGTGGTTAAGGATCAGGGCCCCGAGCCCCCCAGGAAAGAACAGCCCATTGGCCCACCCGTAGCTACCCACCTGCACCGCACCCACGGCCACGCCTTTGTCGCGCGTTCCCAGAGTCGGGTCCGTTTCAAAGGACGCCAGCGGTACTCGGGTACCGCGAAGCGGGGCCGACTCCACCTGGACCCGTCCCGCGAGAATCGCATCGAGGGGGACGTCGACGGTGGCGGGTACGAGCCCGGTCAGACCTGTGCCACCGAGCTTGTTCAGCTCGTTGATCTTTTCGATCACCGCCGATGGTACTTGTTCGACCAGGGCGTCAGCGACGCCTTCCTCATCTGGAATGTTGAGGGCGGTGAACATGTCAGTAAGCGCGACAAACTGCGCAGCGAGGAACGCCAGTTCTACGACTTGCGCATCAATTTTGCGCTCGTTGTCCTGCTCGCTGATCGCCGCTTTGACCGACTGCTGCGCCTTTAGAGCTTGCCCCATCGCCTGCTCCGGAGAGCTGCCTGTCCCCAGTGCATAGGCGTGTGCCGCCCGCGCCGTGTTCAACTTGGCCAACCAGCCCTCTTCGTCGGCGAAGCGGCGACTATTCTGCTCCCGTAACGCCGCGCGTAGTTCTTCGTAGTCGGCGTCCGTATATGACTTCGGGTCCGTCGCGAACGCTTCGGCGAAACGAAGCGCCGCCCGCTCGAGGCGCGTGTAACTCTCCGAGTGTGATCGATACTCGAGCAGGTTACTCCATTTCGCTGCGATCGCATCGTCTGTGAGCCCGTGCTTGCGCGCGGTGATCGCGCCCAGCAGTGCGTGGTGTGTCATCGAGTACCAGCAACGTCGTCGCTGCGCGATATAGCTGATCACGAGCTCACGGGTGACTCGGTCTACGAAGCCGGACATCTGCACCCCGTTTCTAAACGACGGCTCGTCGAAGATCAGCGTGGTGGAAAAGTCGAGTTGCTCCTCGAATACGGCCGGGATATGAAGAAAGAACTTGCCTAAATTGTTCTCGAAAGCCTGGGGTATGAGATGGGCGCTCCAGATCCACTCTGTCGATGCGTAAAGCCCGGCCATCCAGTTCGCGTTTCCAAGCTCCAGATTCGCCTTATCCAAAGGAATCGAAGCAGGCGGTCTTCCTTCCTGGGAAACGGGTATTACTTGCGTTTCAGCGGTTACTTTCTGTGCATTGCTTACTGCCGGAATGAATCCGAATGCTACCAGGCCAATCAACAATTGTTTGGCTGACGTCTTCATGTCATGTCTCCTCTCATCATGTGGCCCCCGAAAGCCGATCGTACGAAATGCGAACGGCGCCCCTACGGTGATCCACTGACTGCGGCGGCTCGACGATACCGCTTGCTCACGGCACTCCCGAGTCATTAAGATGATCCAACAACAACCATCGGTAACCTAGCGCGGTTAACAGCAAAATACAAGATATGAACGGCGTGAATATTACCGTGATTGATTGTCAAATTCTGCATAGAATTCATGCGCCTCAAGCAGCGTAAAATCTGACCACTCGCATCCGTTGTTGCATCTACTTAGAGGTGGCGATGGCACCGCAGCGATGGCACAATGCGGGGAGTCTCGCAGTGATGTCAAACGCAAGAAATCGCAGTTCCGAAAGGAATGTTTGCGTGTTGGCAAGTTCTGGGCATCGTTAACCATGGAGGTCTGAATATGATAGCTTCGACACCAATGCTCGCGCCGTATCAGATGGCGAGCGTCGAACCCCTTGGAGAGGTCCTGGCCCGACCGGAGGAGCTTCCAGACGTTCCGGACTTCCGAATTGCTTCCTACAACGTATACAACCTGTTCGGCACGGAGCCCGACGTACATACTCGCCGGGAGGCCGAGCCAGCCTCGCCAGAACAGCTGAGTGCGCTGGCAACAATGATCACGGACCTGCAAGCCGACGTCATCGCCTTTCAAGAGGTCCAAAACGAAAAAGTTCTATCGGACCTCATAAGAAAGAAAGTCAATCCCCGATTGCGGCGGCGAGACGAACCCACTTTTACCAGTTTCGTCTGTATCCCGTCGCACGACCCGCGAGGTATCAATGTGGCACTAGCCACGCGATTCGCGGTGCGTTCATCGTTGACTTTTCACGACCGGGAATTCGGCGATCCGGAACGACGTGCGGTGAAGTTCTCGAGAGACCTACTGGGAGTCGAATTGTACGCAACACCGACCTATCGTTTCCTTTTCTTCGTCGCCCATCTGAAATCGAAGATGGGTGGCGACTCCGCCGAGGCGAAACGACGCACAGAGGGTCAGGAGATACGCTCGATTTTCGAAGGACCGGTCTTTGGTGGCGGGACCTTGATCGAACAAGACCTGATCCTGGCCGGCGACATGAATGACGACCCGGATAAAGAGGTGATCGATATTCTTCGGGGGACCGATTCGCAGATGGCGCTGACAGACATTTTGCGAGAGGTGGATCCGAACTACACGTACCCGACGCACAAACGTTACAAGAAGACGCGGCTCGATTACATATTCGCCTCCCCATCGATGACGCACCGTTTGGACGACGCCACGATTCACCGCGACGAGCCGGCTGGCGACGCATCGGATCACTTTCCGGTATCGGTGGTCGTCGATCTAACCAGTCAGTCATAGCAACCACGTGGCGTATCGTCAGCGCACAACGGCTGTCCTCCGACTCGACCTGCCGGGACACGACACCGACGACGCGTTGGCGCTCGATGTCGAGCGCGAGTACCGCTTTAGCCTGGAGATCGGCAGTAAGCCCGGTGGCGGCGGGTGGTTCCGCAGCCCGCTCGGGGATGATCGCTGGAGTACGGTGGTCCGAGCCCTCCGGGTCGCCACCGAAAGCGACCTCGAGCGACGCAGTTACAACACGATCCTCGCCACCGGTTCCGAGCTATTCAAAGCGCTCACAAAACTGGGGCCTGAGATGCACGCGTTTCTCAAGTCTGATTCGGGACCGCGCCGTCTCGTGATTGCAAGCGACCGTCCGGAGATTCACCAGCTTCCGTGGGAGGCGATGGTGGACTACGAACGAGGTCGCCGGATTCCGGCCGAAGACGACATCTCGATCGTGCGCCATACCTTGGAAGGATTTGACCCCACTCCGGAGTTATCCGACGATGAGTTAAGGATCTTCGCATTGGCGGGGCCGGACACACCGGGCAACACACTGAACGCCTTGCATTCGGCACCGGATCAGCGGCTGCGCGACCGCCTCCATAGCTTGCCGTTAAGGCCGGATTCCGAAAAGGAATTGTCGGGGGAACGCTTCGACGAACTCGGCACCTCGATCGTGACTATTGAGGCTCATGGCGATCCACGCACCAGCGAGTTCTCTGCGGCCACTGGATGGGCGGTCGATCCTGAAACGCTCAGTCAACGCGTGGGTAAGCGTCTAATGGTTCTGCTGTGGAGCTGCTTTTCCGCCAAGGTCCAGTCCTGGGGTGCGTCCCCGTCGCTGCATTTTCACCGGCACAAAACGAACCTTGTGTTAGCGTTTACGACGCCACTCCGGCACACGAGCGCCGCAGAGATTGCAGAAAGCTTTTATACCCAGGTGTTGAGACCGAGAGTGGCGTTCGACCCGGAGACCGCGATCGTCCAGGAGCGTCAGCGGCTGTACCGGAACGACCCGACGCACTGTGATTGGGTATCGATGACCCTCTGGCTTCACCGTCCCGTTGACCTGTCGCCAGCGACCCAGTTCGGACCGCGACTGCCACAAGAAGCTTGGTGCTCCCCCGGTCAGAAAGCAAAGACACCGCCCGAGTTCGTGCAAGCCCTTGAACGGGTACTGCCGGGAGACTCGGTGCGCGTGGATTCGGCAGCCTTTGCGATACCGATACCCACCGGTCTCGTCGACCGGTTTCGTGGCGCCGTGGTGCACCTGTCGGGCCGCAAGCCACTTTGCCTCTTACCGGGCGGTCCGCTTGCGGACCTACAGGCGAGAAAACCAGTAAGCCCGCATCCTGGAGATCGCCTGCTCGTTTTGTTGGACAATCTAGCCAGCTATGAGAGGTCCCTGCTGATCTGGTCGGAAATCGGCGATCGAGAGCTTGAGTTCGTCGAACAGCTCGTTCGACCGCCGCAAAACGTCGCGATTGTGCTCGTTGCTCGAGAAAACCAGCCGGCCAAACGACGGCAAGCGCGAGCGTCCTCACCCGAAGAGCTCCATGAACTCGTCGAGTCCGGTCACTATGAGGCAGCGGCTCGAGATTGGGAAAGGTTGTCCGGTGAGGCCGAGGCCTGGTCTGAGTTGGACCAGGCGCTCTACTACCAAGTCGGGTATTGGGCCTTTATTCGACTGCGACGCCAGGATACGGCGCTGCAATGCATCGAAAAGCTAGAACCATTAGCTTCATTCGAGGCCGAGGTGCTGCGAGCGAATATTGCGCAGCGCAGCGGGCATAACGATCGAGCGCACCAAGAATACCAGCGGGCCCGTCATAGGGCCTTGCGTGATGACAACCCTCGGGACGTGGGGCGGGTGACCCTTGAGCTAGCGTTCTTGGCATATGAACTGGACGACCGCGCTCAGGCTGAGCGGCTCTACAGAGAATCGATCGAACACCTCGAGCGCGTGGAGGTTAATCCTGAGCACCCGGACCCGTTATGGGCCTCTGCCTTGGGCCGCAGTCTCCGCGACTACGCGCAGCTCTTGACCAGCGACCCTGCCCGTGGCTCCGAGGCCGAATCGCTCTTACGTCGGGCACTGGCGATTCACGCCATGGATGGCCGATGGAGCCAGGTGGCTTCCGCACTGCGCTCCCGAGGCCGACTGGCCATGAACCGCGAAATCTGGGACCAGGCCGAGGAGGATTTTCACGCGGCGACCGGTATTCTCTTCAGAAGCCAAAACTGGATCGGCTGGATCGAGGCACTGCGCGATTTGGCCTCCCTGGCAAAACGACGAGGCCACGTCGATCAAGCGATGGCGATCCTGAAGGCGGCGTATTCGCAGATCGAAGGCCACGAGGCCCATACGATCCAGCGGGGCACGTTGGCGCTGCAAACGGCGCAGCTGCTTTGGGCATCCGGACAAATCGAGGAGGTAGCGCGTTGGTGCCGTAATGCCCTAGAGAGTCTAGGAGACGCCCGACCAAGGGAATCGCAAAAGGCTCGAGCGCTTCTGAGTACGGTGGAATCGCTCTATTACAAAGAGACTTAGTCCACCGGTCGGTCTAACCCGGCTGTAACAGAGTGTGGTTGTCCAGCGCGACATGCGTCTTTAAGGAGACGAGTCGCCGCCTAGGACTCGCTTCCCAAATCCTCGCTAGCGAGTTTCGCAAGCAAACGCAACGATGTTTGTCGGCGCATAGTGCGGCGGCATTTTAGTTTCAGTGAGGTCGTCATCTTTTGTGGGTGTGTCACTACTGTATGCTCGCGTGATACTTAAAAACGACTTCTGCGAGTTTAATTAACAAGATCATGACGACATACTCGTTGGTGTATAATCGAGTGTTCAATCGACGGAATGAGTCACCGGAATTGCCGCAGCAAGATCAAGAATTCGACTGGGAAGAGTTGTTGTGTTCTATTGCGGAAAAGCGGGTGATCCCGATCGTTGGCAAGGAACTTCTCCGCATTCCTATTGACGGCCAAGATGTGCTACTCGAACAGTATCTCGCGAAGTCTTTGGCGAAAAAACTCGAGATTCCTGAAAATATACTACCTCCCGAATTCGATCTTAATGCGATCGCCATGGCTTATCAGCGAATTGGTGGTGACCGTAAAAAAGTCTATTCACGGATTAAAGTTATTCTCGACGAACGCGAGATACCCGTTCCGGAGAGTCTGAACAAGCTGGCCGCAATAGATGAATTTGCAATCTACGTCAGCACCACTTTTGATTCCCTGCTGCTTAAAGGTATTAACGAACAACGCTTTCAAAGCAAGAAAAGGACAGGTTGTCTTACCTACTCAACCTCGCGAGAGATTGAGGATTTGCCGACGTCTATGTCACTGCTGCCGGTACCATACGTTTTTTATCTTTTCGGCCAGGCCAGTTCGACGACAGATTATGCGGTTACTGACGAAGATCATTTAGAGTTTATTCATTCGCTGCAAACCGAATCTAGAAGGCCGAACAGGCTATTTGACGAGTTTCGAGAGAATCACCTGCTTTTCATCGGCTGCGGATTAGCGGACTGGCTTGAAAGATTTCTAATCCGAACGATTCGTAACGTGCGGCTGTTGAATCCTCGCTCGGGATCTGAACATGTGGCTGACCAGCATGTTCGCGAGGACCAAAGCCTGATTCTATTCCTTCAGCAATACAAAACTGACTTATTCCTCGAAGGCGATCCCAATCAATTCGTCAAAGAGTTGTACGATCGATGGAAGAAGCAACACCCGGCGATAGAGCAACCACAAGCCATTCCCCAGGCAGAGAGACGAATGGAAGCCGGCGCGATTTTTATCAGTTACGCAAGTGAAGACCGTGAATATGCCGAAAACATGTACAAGGCGTTAAAACAGGCGAACCTTGACGTTTGGTTTGATCGAAATCCAACGGAACTTGAGCCTGGCGCACATTGGGAAAGAGTCATATCCCAGAATATTCAGCACTGTGCGGTATTCATTCCGTTTATTTCACGCAATGCCCAAAGTCGACGCGAGGGTTTTTTTAGAAAAGAATGGAATTGGGCGATCAAACGCGATGAAGGCATGGATAAATCCTTGCGCTTTATACAACCCGTCGTCACAGATGATATCCCGGAAGACGCTGAAGGGATTAACGAACACTATTGGAAATGTCAGGTAATGCATTTTCCCGCAGGTATACCCACTCCTGAATTTGTAGACCAACTTACGGAGCTTGTCCGGGCGATGCGGGTTCGATTACGGGATCAAGGCGAATGACGCGAACGGTATCGAGCGTAACGATCCAGGAACATGTTTCTCCCGGGGAGATTCATCCCGACGCGGACCATCCGTATCTCGGTCTTCGACCGTTTACAGAACCGGACAGCGATTATTTCTTTGGTCGTGATCACGATACAAAGGAACTATATCGTTTAATCAAGCGCCATGTCTTGACCGTTTTATTCGGAGCCTCGGGCCTAGGCAAGAGTTCATTACTCAACGCCGGCTTGTTTCCTATGCTGCGTAAGTCGTCTTACTTGCCGATACGAATTGAGTTGCGTTTGCCCGTAAAGGAGCAATTGCCGCTCGAACAGGTCATAGCTTGTATCAGCAATGCGGTGATGACGAGGTGCGTGGATACGCCCCCGCCGGATCCAGGCGAGGCACTTTGGGAGTATTTTCATCGTACTCACTTCTGGAACAAAGTAAATAATCAGCTACTCACCCCAATACTCGTCTTCGATCAGTTTGAGGAGGTTACGCGGTACGCGCATGATAAAGACGTCAAGGATATTTTGCGGGATCTGGCAGACTTGATTGAGAACCGGATTCCGGCCTCGGTCCAGACACGTTTGGCTAAGACACGCGAAGAGCTTGCGTTTGATTACGATATACCGAAGGCAAAAGTTATTATCAGCCTGCGGGAGGATTTTCTCGCCGAGTTGGAAGACTTAAGCAAGCTTATGCCGTCCTTATCGGAGAACCGATATCGCCTGACACAGATGAACGGCGAACAAGCGTTACAGGCCGTCATCAAGCCCGCCGAGCACGGAGACCTTGTATCGGGTGAAGTGGCGGAGCAAATAGTCCGTTTTGTCGCTTCCGCAGGAAAGACAGAGAAGGAATCAGTTCGCGACTCGGCGGCGGTGCTTGCCGACCTTCGTGTCGAACCTTCGCTTTTGAGCCTGGTCTGCGATGAACTCAACAGAAGGCGTATTGCACAGCGCCTAGCCACCATAACAGCGGATCTGCTGCAGCTCTCTCAGGAGAGAATACTTTCGGATTTTTACGAAGATAGCCTGCACGATTGTGATGTAAGAGTTCGCGAGTTCGTTGAGGACCGGCTGCTCACGAAAACCGGTTTTCGGACCAGTCTCGCACTTGACGATGCTCTGAAAGAAGGCGTCGACGAACGAGATATTCAGAAACTCGTACAGAGGCGCATCTTACGGCTAGACGAACATCTGGGCCGTCGCCACGTAGAATTGATGCACGACCGTCTGACAGGTGTCGTCGAGGAAAGCCGTACGCTGCGTCAGGAAAAAAAGCGTCAACGCGAAGAACAACAGCGTCGCGAAGAATCCCACAGACGCGAGCAGGCCGCACAGGAGAAACGCTGGCGCCGAAGACTGCGTGTCACCTCCTACGGCGTTTTGGCCGGTTTATTCTTAGCTGGAATTGCTGCCGTCAGTTGGTATTTCACCGACCTCCTCCGGACGCAGTCGGAAGCCGGACGGCTGGTGGGGCAAGCCGAGGGGTTGCTGTCGAAGACCCATCCTGAGTCGTACGTACAAAGCTTGTTGCTGGCCGCGGAATCCCTGAAGTTAGCGGAAACGCCTGCAGGGAGTGCTGTCTGGGCGAAAGCGATGGCGGCACTACCGCCCCAAAACGTGGCGCTGACCCACGACAAAGCCTTGAACGCGGCGGTTTTCGATTCGAGTGACAGATTAATAACAGGCAACGGCAACAATGTGACATGGTGGGAGCTAAGCAAGGGAAAACCAATCAGTGCTGCAAAGGAACGGGAGAAGGCCCATGATATCGGATTAACAATACAAGCGTTTAGCCCGGACGGACAACACTTGGCGGGAATCGACCCCAACGGAACTGTCTGGGTCCTACTTTCGACCACCGGTGAAGTAATAGCGCAACTCAAACACAAGGAAAGTCCAGTAGTAGTGGCGTTCAGTTCCAGCAGCCGATATCTGGCCTCAGGCAGTCTGGACAACCGCGCCCGGATATGGGCTGTCGAGCGCGGCGACGAACCGACGGAATTGCGCCATGAGGGTTGGGTGACAAGCTTATCATTCAGCAGCGATGAAAAATATCTGGTGACGGGGAGCGACGACGGATATGCCCGGGTATGGGAGGTGGAAACCGGGGACGAGGTTGGACGATTTCCCCACGACGGCGCCACGGTCCTCTCTGTTGCTATGAGCGCCGACGGCAAATACCTGGCAACCGGCACCGGTAATGATCATGGTATGTTGAGGATCTGGGAATGGAATACCGGCGCAGCTGAACCGCACGCACTCCGGAGATATAAAGAGTCGGTATGGTCCGTGGCCTTCGATCCATCCGGCGAACAACTGGCCATGCTCAGTGGTGACTGGTTGCGAATCAAGCGCATCGACTTACGCCACGAGGTGATGCGTTTACCCCTCGGACTTGAAAGAACAGGCAAGACAGCCCTTGCATCGTTTGCTGCGAATGGACAGCGATTAGTCACCATCAAGGGCGATACCGCGCGGGTGTGGGAAATCGCAGAGTACCGCCACCCACTCAATCCCTTGGATTACGGCTCAAGCATCGCAAAACCAGAATTAAGTGCAGACGGCAAATACCTCGCTGCTGCGAGCTCGGATAACGGTATCCGGCTTTGGAATGTGAACACTCGCAAACTTGAAAAGCTCTTGGAGCACCCAGGCAGAGTAACGGCGCTGTCCTTCAGCGCGGACGGAGCTCGACTGGCGACCGCTAGTTTGGATAAGACAGTGCGTGTTTGGGATATCACCACGGGTCAAGAGCTGAATAGGTTCCACTACGACGTGTTCGTGACATCAGTCAATTTCGGTCCGGACGGCAAGCGCCTCGCCCTGGCTAGCGGTGATACGGCCGTGGTACTGGACATGGAAATAAAACAAGAACCAATCCCCTTGTTTCATAACATGTTGGTGACGGCAGTCATATTTCATCCAAAGGACAGCAACCGGTTGGCAACGACCAGCGGCGATACGGCGCTAATATGGGACCTGCAAACCAAAAAGGAACTACAACGAATTGCCCATAAACAGCCCGTGTCCGCTGTGTCATTCAATGCAAAGGGCGATGTTTTGGCCACCGCGAGCGGAGACTTGGTGACGACATGGTCTGCTGATTCTGGTCTATCAATAACAACCTTACCTCATACCAAAAGGGTACTCGACTTGCAATTCAGTAAAGATGGAAAGAAGTTTGCGACGCTCGGATACGATGACACGGGAATTATCTGGGATGCTGCATCCTATGAGCCGCTATTCCGGTTTCCTCATGAGCATTCTGTTGTTGCAGGGGTGTTCAGCCACGATGGAAAACAATTCGTTAGCGCGACCGCGAGCGGGCGCAATGCTATATGGTTCTGGCCATTGAACGCTACAGCGATGATTGAGCAGGCCTGTTCCGTTCTTCCTCGCGACTTGAGCCCCAACGAATGGCGGACGTACTTTCCTAATGAGAAACAACGGCCAATCTGTGAGTAATGAACAGACAACACCGACTAACAATGCTGAGAGCACACTATGAATAATAGGAAAACCAACTACCGGTGGATGATCAGCATCTTGACGAGCATGGGTCTTGTTTTATCCACACCGATCTGGGGTCAACTATACGGTTTGGAATGGGACACAGACCGCCCGGGATCGGACTATCGCGACTTAGACTTGCGAGTGGCTGATCCTAGAATGTGTCAGGAATATTGTCTAACAGATCGACAATGCCGGGCGTGGACTTACGTGAAGCCGCACACGACCCAAGGTCCTTACCCGCGTTGCTGGCTCAAGTATGCGGTTCCACCACCGCAACCGAATCGTTGCTGCGTCTCCGGAGTTAAATAGCTGTCCGTCCTTATATGGACCCGTCCCGCCGTGCAAGCTGTATCTGGAGTGACACGATAGGTCTGGACCGAAGACTTATATTCGACCGCTCGTTCGCCAAGTCGTCATTCTCTCGTCATAACTAGCTAAGGAGCAAGCCAACATGGTTATGATCGACGCGCGCACAGTTAGCTCTCTGTTACAAGCCAACTTTGAAATAGGTCTTAGTCAAGGTTACGCAGTCCTAATCACAAAGCTGGTTGCCAGTTCCGGTGCAAAATGCAATAGAATCTGCCGATACACGTAGTTACGAGATATAGACGAGACTTCAAAGATGAGCGACGTTTTCATCAGCTATGCCAGCGAGGATCGTTCCAGGGCTCAAGCACTCGCCGAGGCATTGGAGCAAGAGGGATGGTCGATCTGGTGGGATCGGACGATTCTGCCGGGAAAAACATTTGATGAAGTCATCGAAACAGAGCTAAAGGCAGCGCGATGCGTGATCGTCATCTGGTCTGAAACCTCCGTAGGGTCGTCTTGGGTTCGCGCAGAAGCCGGTGACGCGTTGACCAGGGGTATCCTGGTTCCGGTTTTGGTAGAGGAGGCAGAGATACCGCTCGTGTTTCGACAGATACAAGCGGCGCCAATGCTCGACTGGAAAGGAGAGAACACCCACTCCGGATTTCAACAACTCATCAAGGCCATTGAGAGTCGTCTGGGAACGAAAGACACAGCACACGGCACCGATGCAGAAGTATCCCCCGAAGCTGAGCTTACTCGATTACGCAAGAAAGCTCTTGAAACGAAATCTCTAGAGGAACTACGCAGCATACGAGGCGAGGTCGAGGGCCTGCTGGAACATAATCCCAAGCTTGCCGATGGTGCACAACTGCGGAACCAGATCGATCGGGCTATCGAAACGCTCTCATCCTCTACTTCTTCGAAAGAGACCGTTGCCGTCGGCCGCCCTGTAGATGCACAGGAAGCCCCCAAATCCAGCAGATCATCCAGTGTGTTGATCAGCGCGGTTGCCGTCGTGGTCTTGCTGGGTATTGCGGTGGTTTGGTATTTCACCAGTACAGATCTGGAAAAAGCAATCGTCGGTACAGAAGAAACTCCTGACCGTGTCCTTAAAAATGAAGTACACAGTGGCTCTAGCAAAGAACCATTGCCCACACAAAAAACTCCAGTCACGGCGGATCGGGGCCAAATAGAAGATAAACAAGTGGCGCCCCAAGCGGAACCTGATAAACAGATTCCGGATGCGGCCGAACGCACGCGTGATCCGGAGTCAGAAAGGCGTCTGGAAGCGGAGCGACTTCTAAAACTACGAGAGCAACAAACCGCGCTCCGTGCGCAGCGCGAGAAAGAGGAGCGACGCCTGGCGGAACTGATAAAAAAGCGCAAAGTGAAAGAGGAAGTGGCGCGTCGCCAGGCTGAAGAGGAAATGGCACGTCGCCAGGCTGAAGAGGAAATGGCGCGTCGCCGCGCTGAAGAGGATCTTCACAGACAGGAGACAGCACGAGCACAAGAAGAGCAGCAGGCAGAAATTGAACGTTTGCTCCTTGCGGCAGAAACGGATCTTGGTGCACTACGACTGACAACTCCCGAGGGAAACAATGCCGTGGAGCGTTACCGCTCGGTGATGGCACTGGATCCCGGCAATGCTAAGGCTCAACGCGGCCTCAGAACCGTTGGCCGTCGGTATCTCGAGTTAGCCAGACAAGCAACCTCTGAAAATAGGTTTGACCGCGCCGGAGAGTATCTCAATAAGGCGCAAGAATTTCTTGGAGAAGACGAGACTATCGCGGCGACTCGTGGGTATTTAGCTGAGGCGATAACGCGTGCCGAGCAATTACCAACGAGAGAGCCAGAGCCGATGGATTTGCAGCCAGAAATTCGCCCGGACGAACAATTAGCCCGGTCACGCGAGGATAACATTGGGATGCGGCCACCGCCTGAGTCACGACCGTTGCGCCTCGCCGTTTTGCCTTTCGAAACGACAGCGTCTTGCCACCTGCCGAGAAAACAGGACCTCCTGGACGTCGTTGAGTCCCTTGTCAAACATGCGGGTCGCCTGGAACTTGAGTACTCCTTCTACGACGACGAACGAAACGAGTTGGTCGCGCCGAATCGGAACAAGATTTGGGTTCGTGGCGAACCAAATGCGGACCTTGTGTTGACCATCGGACAAGCGCTTGGCGTGGATCTTGTGTTCATGGCAATAATAGATTGTGCTGACTCGCCCAACGTTTATGATGATCACTATTATTTTGAAGCCTATCTAGCAGATATACAGAACGAAAGACTTATCAAGAAAGAAGGCATTGTGTCGAATATGGCGCGTATAACCAAAGACCTGATTCTTGGCTTTCGTTAATCAGCAGCAATACGTCGGTGGAGAATTTTCTCTCCGTACGTATCAAAGCCGTCGTCGCGGCGACTGGTAAGGTTGTAGTGGTCCACCGATTCTTTTGACGTGAAAATTTGATCTTATATTGTTTATTAACTTGAACTTATCTTGTTCTTCCCGGATTGTTTGAAGAAAGAATGAAAGACTGCGGAGGACATGATGAGGACGAAGAATCCGTCTCGGATCCCACTCCCCAAGTCCTTGACTAAGCACGTCCGGGTCGCGATTTTGCACGTCGTTGCGCTCGCCCGGTATGCCACCGTCCACACTCGCGGGTGGGCTTCGAATAACTTGCATGGTCGGGTGCGACTGAGAGCTTAGAACGTGTCTATGGCGAATTCGTAGTTCTGCCGAAAAACCAGTGGCTTGAGCAGTCTTGTCATTAACGGCGATCCGCCCTACCCTGTCGCCGTATGAAAGATTTGCTCGTTGTCGTCCGCATACATGGACCCGCCTCGGCTTGCAAGATAATTGTTGAGTCAGGCAAACGGATAGGAAGCATAATCGCTATGCCGTTCGCCAGCAATGTGCTCACGGGGGCTCACGGGCGGCGCGCTAGCCAGGATGACGAGGTCATGGCGAGTCGAACGTGAGATGTGCGGGTCGCGGGAACGGCGGGAACGACTTTTTACGGGGTGCGAAGGCGCCTAGATGGGAGTTTTGTCGTGGCTGGGTACGAGCGCGTCGGACGATGGCATCGGGGTCATCGCTTCCTTGCG